>JAFVXM010000077.1 GCA_017501205.1 Clostridia bacterium | reverse complement strand
TGCAACGCGGCCTATCGTCGTATCTGCAATAACCACCTTAACAGGCTCGCCGTTTGAATAGAAAACGTTGTTTTTTATGAGATTTGCGGCATTTTTTGCCATATTCATAGTTTGAACCTCTAAGGATTCTCTAACCTTTAAGGGGCCTCTTCTGCCGTCTATTGTAGGTCTTATTCCTATTACGGGATATCCACCGATAAGTCTTGATTCTGCCATATCTTTTCCTCCTTAAATAATCAATTCTTCAACTTCTGTAATAGTGCCGTCGATATATATCAGGTTTTTGATTTCATAGCCCTTAAGCTGCACGCTTACACTGCCGCAACCAACAACAACGGTTGTTTCCTGCGTTTCATCGGTATTGTTAAACAGCCTTAAAAGGTAACCGTTTTTACTCTCTGCCATTTTAAAGGCTTCAAGCGTGATCGCATTATTTTCAATTTCAACGGCTCCACGCTCACTCTTCAAAGGCTCTTCAAAAAGCGGAAAGGCGTTTACAGCATACGGCTTTTGATTGAAAATTTGAGATAAGCCGCCTATATCGCAGGTTTTCGCAACAGTTAACCTAAACGCAAAATCGTTTTGCCCCTGATCTATCTTTTTAACAAACCTGTCGGTCGGGATAAGCTGCCTGTCGTTAATTGGGTGCGCGCAGTACGTTACAGCCCTTGCCAGATTGATATAGAGATTTCCATCCTCAAAGCTGCTGCCGTAAACACAGTTATTCATTACCGCAAAATTCGTGCTACCTTCTCCAAATCGAATATATCTTTGCGAAACGTTCTCTCTTCCGTCGGTAAAAAGCTCTTTCTCGCCAAATGCCGTTTGCCCGATCAGCTTTCCGCTTGTGTTAAACGGAATTTTAAGCTTATAGATCTTATTTATCTCGTTGACAAACAGATTGACGCTTACGTCTACGTTGTCATTGTTTTTATAAATTTTGTATAAAACTCTTGCCCTTGTGTTTTCACTTACAAAGAACGCTTCCACTCCAAGGTAGATATCGCCGTTTTCAACAACCTGAATGCTTTCAAGCCCGTTAAACTGCGCTTTAGGTGTTTTTTCAAGGCTGAAGGACTTTTCGTTCGTGCCTATGCGCGCAAGCTGATGCTCTGCCATACCCCACGGATCTGCATTATCATCCATCGAAACAAGGCTGATCCCACCCTTCAAATACTCTATGCCATCTATCCTGAAGCTTTCAATAAGTCCCGTTTTTCGCGAGATTTCAACGTGTTTTCTGCCGTTATCAAAAACAAGCGTCTTTTCTATCTGCCTTTTCCTTGACGGCTTAAATTCCACAAACAGGCTAAAACGGTTAAGGCTGAACGCCTTGAGATCCGCTTCAAAAGCAATCCTCTTTCTCCAGTCAAGATTAAGGTTGCTCTCCTCTTTTACAAGCTGATATTTAACGGGGTTGCCGTTGCAGTCGTAAAGGCTGATCTCACTCGTCACGTCCTCGCTCCAGTTCTGATCTGCCAAAATAAACTCACACTCAACGTTCTCGGTTATATCCTTAGGGCACGCGTTGTAAACAAAAATAGGATATTCTCCGCTTGCCGCCCTCTTTTGAGTTTTAAGCATGGCAAAGAAGGCACGGGTTTTAAGCCTTTCCGCATCGAGCAAGCCGTGGCTGAGATAGTTAAGAGCATTGCCCTCGCCACTCTCAATACACGTTCCCGGAAGAGTATCATGAAATTCCGCGTTGAGAAGATCCTCTGTTATCTCGCCAAATTTTGCCTTGGGGTAATCCATAAGCCCCATAAGCGATGCGGATGCACACATCTTTTCTGCCATATAAAGCTCGTTTTCAAGCTTAACGTGTGCGCGCTTAACCTTGCCCATAGACGTATAGCAGCCGGGCATTGATATTCTTAACGATTTATCAAACTCCGCTTCTGCTCGCATCTGTGCGAAAAACTGCTCCGGGCAGGAGTGAACGTACTCTATACCATCAGAGTCATCCATAAGCGCCTTGATATCGGCAAGGTCCTGACGGGATGGGCCACCGCCGTGATTGCCAACACCCCAAAGAACGCAAACTACGTCCTGCGGCTGAGCCTCTGCCCTTCGCTTTATTTCCTTTGCCGCACCGCCAAGGGGGGTATTGTAAGACTCCGCCCTGTTCGCCTTTATACTGCTATCGGCAAAGCCCTTCCATACAAACTGCTCGCTTGGCAGGGAAAGCTCCCTTGGATAGGGGCGCATAAAGATATAACTATCCTGACCGCACTTCTGTATAATTTGAACAAGTCCCTTTGTGTGTCCAAACGGATCAAAGTTGATTGCCGTTTTAGGGAAAACGCCAAATTTTTCCGTGAAATATTCCTTGCCCTTTAAAATCTGCCTTACAAAGCTCTCTCCGCACGGCATATTGCAATCGGGCTGAAGATACCATCCGCCCATAATCCGCCACTTGCCTTCCTTTACAAGTGCCCTTATGCTTTCAAACAGTTCGGGGGCGTATTCCTCCACAAACTTATAAAGGGTTACCTCATTGTGACAAAAGATATAATCGCACTCCTCCGCCAGCTCTACAGCAGTGCGAAATGTTGACATAGCGGCGCTTACACCCTCCTGCCAGTCCCACTGCCATATGGGATCGATATGTGCGTTACAAATCAAATGGACCTTTTTCATAGCATTAAACCCTTTTCTTTTTTAAAACGATAAGCTGATGGTTTTTGATCTTATCGACGGTAAAGGCTATACCGTCTTCGGTTTTGGTATATTCAACACTCTCCTTCTGAGGGATCTTGATTATATCCTCTACCTCGCACTCCAGCCTTAACTTAACCGAGATATTGTAAATTTCAGGAATGTCCTCTATCACGCACGCCTCACCCCTTGATATGGGGGATGCGTAAAACAGATGAAGCGCATAATAATCATCGTTTTCAACAAATCTCATTCTGCCGCAGCTCATAAGCCCGCTTACGGCACAAACATCCTCATCCAAAAGCGTTTTTAAAATCCCTATAAAATAATCCCTATGATATGAGCTTCCGTAATCATAATACATTTGCGGTATATTATGCGCGATATAGGCCACTTTTCCGTTTGTGATCGCAGCGGGATACTCAGCCTTTTCCGTTCTGTACGGCGTGTTGCGGTGAGAGCAATAGCTCTCGTAAGTGCGCGAAAAATAAGGCTCAAAAACGTCCGCAATTATCTGATACTCCTCTCCTGCAGAAACAACGTATGCCGAAGAATAAGCCAAAAGCGGCGTATTCAAATTCATAATATCACTGCGGGTAGATATGTAATCCATATCGTATTCCGAGTGGCCGATGTACTTTATGCCCAAGTTTTCAAAGCTGCTTACAGCGTCCCCTATGAGCAAAAGCTTTCCGCCGTTGCCGTGAAACTCCTTGAGCTTTTCAACCAGCCCCTCGCTCATTTGAGGATGGTTTGGAACGAGAATACACTTTAGCCTGCTGATATCCGTATCCTCCAAAACCAGCACAAACCCGCGCTGGCTTTCCATGAGCATTTTTGAAACGCCCTCGTTCTCCGTGGTATCCTGCGACATCACAAATCCAAACTCGGTAACCTCGCTCATGTTGGCGCAATACTCTTCAATCTGTTCGATATATTGATATACCTGACCTATTCTGCGGTAGGTTTCCATATCCATTTTTCCGCTTGGATGAAGCTGATCGCCGATAGAGCATCCCGCACCCAAGGCAAGCATGTTGGAGCATTCGTACTTGAGCGCCTCGGTCCTTTTAAAGCCACCGAATTCGCCCCAGCTCAAATGGAATTTACCTGTCATTCCGATAGTTTGCTTCTTCTGCTTTTGAGTAAAGAATTTAGCCCTGACGGGCAATCTGTCATATCCACCCCAAGCGCTCGGCAAATCCTCAAGCTCAAAGTGGGACTGATAATCGTGATACATCGGGTAATTGATCTCAGCGCCGCCGTTAAAGAAAACGGTGGCATTTTTATTGTGGCTCTTTACAATTTCAACAAGCTCTTTAATGAGTTCCTGCCTCGTTTCGATGTAATATTTTTTTGCATCGTCAAAGCTTGTGGGATCATATCCCCTCACGCTCATGCCCCTCTTGCAGGCATCACAGCCACAGGCATCCCCTAAAAAGCAGATATCGTAAAACACGCCGTCAATGGGCGCAAATTTTGTGCAAATTTCCTTTGTGAGCGCAATGAGCTGCTTTTTGTAATCCCCAACAGGGCAAAGCACCTTCCACGAGCACATGGGCTTGATATCCGTCGGCTTTGCATTTGGATCATACCTATAATAATAAATCTCGCCGGTATTAAAATCTCTCGAAAGCCACTCGGGATGGTCCTCTGCATCCTTTGCACTCCAGCCAACGGGCAGATATATGGGCGCGCTTACGCCTATCTCGTGCGCGGCATCTACCTCCGCCTTTAGCAAATCAAACTTCAGGTGCGGATGCATCTCGCAAACGCTTGACGGATAATACGTATATCCGTGATGACATTTTGCAAACAGCGTTATTGAGGTAACGTGCCCAACCCTTAATGCTTCCTTAAATTCTTCAGAGTTAAACTTCTCCCCGATACCTTCAATTTTTTCGCTTGTGTGAAAATCGAGGTGAACTCTTCTCAAATTATAACTCATATACTTATACCTTACTCAATAAAAATTTATATTCAGCTGTTAAACCGGCATAGCTTAGGATTTTTTTAACATTGTCGGAGGACAAAAAGTCTGCCCTTGAAGTATATTCAACGTTCCTTAAGCTCGGATTCGACGCATCATCATTTACGATCGGGGGGATAATATTGCCTGAATTTGCATCGGTTTTACCGTAGCCGTTCTTCATAAAATAGAAGTTGCTCACAACCTTGATATCTGACATCACGCTCTCTGCCGTGCCTGCCTTGCCCGAATTATCGTTCAGGTTTATCCAGTACATAGACGGGATCTCATTGCAATAATCGGGCTTTATAAGGTAACCCTTATCATCTGTCAGATCATTTAGGTAAAAGGCATTGTATCTCACCGTGAAGCCGGAAGTTGCCTCATCAAGATAAACGCCCGCTATGTTGTTTCGCTGGGAATAAAAGTAATTATATTCTACCAGAGAGCCCGGTTGATTGCCAAGCGTGTAAACGCCGCCGCCATCCTTTAACACGGTTAAATAATTACCTACCCTATTCTGCAGAACCATATTGTTGCCGGCATAAGAATCGTTGAGCTTTGCCCAGCCCCAACCGACAGATATGCCCGTGTACGGGCAATCGTAAATATCGTTGTTTCTCACAATCGTTCCGTTTGCATAGTGAACGAGAATTGCCGGTGAGGATTTATTTATGCAGCCTATCCTTCTTATAACGTTGTTTTTTATAACGTTATTGAGAACGCGGTTGTTTCCCTTTGCCGAAAAATCAAGGTTAGAAACAACCACCGCGCAATTGCCAAGGTCCTTAAAAACACACCCCTCAACCACACAGCTCTGACTGCCCTTATCCATAACAAGTGCCGTTAATCCCACATTATCGAAGGTGCAGCCACTAAACACAACGTTCTTGCAGTGCTCTAAGGTTATCGCTCCGCCCATCATTGTTCTATTATAAACAGGGGCGCTTGCGCTGCCGGTGGGCGGTGCCGATTCAAACTGCTGCGCCTGGTTTATTGCAAATCCGCCGTATTCGTCAATATAATCAACCGCGGTATTTTTAAAGGTTAGTCCTTCAAAGCTAACGTTCTCGATGGGGCTGCCGTCCTTTCCTCTTAAGGTTATAAGCTTGCTTGCCAAAGGAATCTCTCCAACGGTATTCTGGATAGTTTCACCATCGCGCGGACAGTAACAAATCTTTCCGCTTCTTTTATCATAGCAAAACTCGCCCTCTCTTGTAATAAGGCTAACATCATTTTGCAAATAGAACCTATGCGTGGGACAGGGCCAGAAATACTGTGCGCCGTTTGAAACGTTTATTTCCCCGGCAATAACCTTCCAGTAATCGGAATAAATGCAGGCGTCCTTTATACTGTCAACGTTGATCAAAAACTCCTTCCACTCGATAAGCCAAACGGCCTGCACGTTTGAAGGATTTTTAAGCCCGTTTATAACAGAAAGATTATTAGTGGCCTTTATCCCACGGGATTTGTCCTTTTTATCTATATAATCCCAGGAAAAGCTCCCCTCTGCAAACGGGGCACCGTGCGAATTTTGAGGGGAAAGATACCTGCCGTCGAACGGCTCGTCAATGCTCTTTGCTATATCTGCACTGACGCCGTTCACCTTAAGCGAGTATACGTTTTCAAGCCCCTTTTCAAGCTGTGAAACAAAAACGGTTTTGCCGTTTAGCCTCTCTTCCTTCCAGTCGGTTATTTTTTTACCGCCGTTAATAATTGGGGTAGCCCCGTCTTCAGCCTTAACGGTTATGCTAACGCCCTTCGGCAAGTCATCTGACTCTATCACCGCCTCGTCAGCATCGGTCACAAAGTATTCTCCGCTTGCCATACGGATCGTAATATTAGACGATGAAAAGTCCGCCTTATTCGCTTTAATCGCGTTAAACGCGCCTTTTATTGAACGCAAGGGCTTTTCCTTCGTCCCCTCTGCCATATCGTTTCCGGCAGGGGAAAGATAATACTCTTCCATTGCTTTAGCCGCTCCTACAGGATTACTGTCACACGCCGTCAGTAAAGCCGTAAACGATCCCACTAAAAATGAGATCGTTACGACAAACAACATTGACATCCTGTCAATAAATTTTCTTTTATACCCTTGATAATAAGCCTTCATAATCCTCTTCCACACCTGCCATAGCAATTATAGCCTGTACGGAGCTATCACCGAAGAAGGAATTGTAATCAGCAAACGCTTTATTCGCCCATTCGGGGTGCGATGCGTCATCATTTAAAACGGGGGGAATAATGTTGCCCGGATGCGATGCCGTTTTACCGAAGCCCTTTTTCGCGCAATAGTAGTTTGTTATCACCTTTATATCCTTCATCGGACTCTTATCCGTGCCGGCAAAGCCTGTTGCGTCATTAAGGTTAAGCCAGCTTAAGCTTACAGGCTGCTTATAATATTCATCGTACGGATCGCCAAACTCATCGAGCAGATACTCACCGTTTTCGTCAATCAATCCATCGAGGAAGCAAGCGTTATTCGTTACGGTATAGCCGGATGTTCCCTCATCAAGGTAGATAGCAGCGTAATTGTTTCGCTGTGAATAGAAGTAATTATACTCTATGGTAGAATAAGGCTGCTGACCGAGCGTGTAGATGCCGCCGCCATCCTTAAGCTTCATTAAGTAATTGCCTACCTTATTGAATGCCACGTTGTTGCTGTTTGCATACGAGTCAGCAACGCTTGCCCAGCCCCAACCAACAGATATTGCCGTGTACGGGCAGTATGCAATGTCGTTATGGAGTATATTTGTTTTCTCGGAATAATAATTGAGAATTGCAGGTGCGGAATTGTTTATCTGCCCCACTCTCCTGATAACGTTATTTTCAACCACGTTGCCAATAGCCCTCGTTGCCACTGTTGCAGCATAGTTGTTTGGGTTAGAAATAACTATAGCACAGTTACCTAAATCCTTAAACACACAGCCGCTTACAACGCATCCCTGACAGCCGTATTCCATGCCGATTGCAGAAAGGCCAAGATTAAGGAATTCGCAGTTTCTAAACGCTACGTTCTTGCAATAGTTCATGGTAATTGCAAAGTCCATAGTATCCCTTGTAGGCGTCCAGCTTGCAGCAGTTCCAACAGCCTCGCCGGTGATAAACGTCTGCGCCTGCGTTATGCCCATGCCACCGTAAAAATCAATGTAATTTACGGCAGAGTTGGCAAATGTGATGCCGTCAAACGTCATATTTGTAATATAACCCTTTCTCGCCGTTGTGGATAGATCCATAAGCTTTGTTGCAACGGGAATATACGCGGTAATGCTCGATGCCGTCTGCCCCTCAAGGGGATAATAGTAAAGCTCGCCCGTCGCGCTGTTATAACAGAACTCACCGGGCCTATCTATAAGGCTCACGTCGTTCTGCAAATAGAAGTTGTGTATGGGTGCAGGCCAGAACCAGTCTGCATTTTCCGCAAACATATGCTCGGATGCTATCTTTTTCCAGTATTCGGATTTTACTTCGTTTCCCTCAACGTTATCGAGCTTTGCGATAAACTGCTTCCACTCGATAAGCCAAACGGCTTGGGTTTCAGCGGGGTTTACAAGCGCGGAAAGCTTATCTAAATTGCTTGTAACCTTAAAGCCTGCCTTTTCGTCAGAGGTATCCAAAAACTCCCAGGTGAAGGAGCCCTGATTATCAATATAGCTCTGGTTCTTCTGATTCTGCTTGCTGAGATTGCAGCTATCAAAATTCTTATCCGTCATAGAGTTTGCAAGCTCTGCACTTGTGCCGTTTACATACAGCGAGTACAAGCCCTCAAGCTCCTTTTCAAGCTGCGCCTTAAGCACGTTTTTGCCGTTTAGAATAGCGTTTTCCCAGCCTTCAACCTTTCTTCCACCGTTGATTGTGGGCGTTTGGCCCTCCATCGCCTTTACGTTGAAGTTTACGCCGAGGGGAAGATACGTTCCGTCTATTCTGACCGTGCTGGTGTCATCCACAAAATAATCGCCGCCTGCAAGATATATGTTAATATCACTTATTGCCTTGTTTTCGGAATTTTCGTTATTCTTTTCAATTCTGTATTTGTTTGCCTTAATCTTTTCAAACGCACCGAGAAGTGTTTTTAACGGTCTTTCCTTTGTTCCCTCGTTCTGATCGCTGCCATCGATTGAAACAAAATATTCCAGCGTTATACCGGAGCCACTCTCTATCTGCGCGTAGTTCATATCAACACCCTTATCGTTCGTCTTTACGCCTGAATTAAAGTAAATAATGGCGCTTGCAACAAGGCACACTGCGGACAATGCAATTGCAATCATCGAAAATATCTTATTTTTCATGCTTTTTTACCCCCTATAAATAAGGTTGTAACGCCAGCAGCGAGAGCTACTGCAGAAATAATCATGATAACTAAGGAGGCATTGTCCTTACCCTGACCTTCAAGATCCTTTATCGTGCGGTCTACTGCTGCTGCCGCCTCGTTGGCATTTTCCTTTACAATACCTTCCTGCTTATCGCCGGTATAGAGGTAAAGATAATCAACCTCTATAAGTGCGTTGCCTGCGGCAAGACCTATAAAGCCGGGCTCCGCCCAGTCAGGATCATTTATGCGGAAGGTATATTCACCCGATTCTATTGCGTCATTATAGTAAAATGTGAAAACATTTCCCTTTGCTACCACAACGAGGTCAACCCAATCATTGATATCAACGGCCTCGGCATATTCCTCGTAGGAAAGCTGCTTGGTCCAGTTTACCATAAGACTTTTACCCTGAGGTATCGATTTAAAGCCCTCTGTTGTAACAATATAGCCTGATTCCTCGTGCTGATGATTGTACTGCTTGCGGCGGAAAGCGAAGGCGAACCAGCATTGACTTGCACCGTCAACCTCCTTTACCTTAAAGCGCATTTTTGCGGTAAAATCACCAAAGGTTTTTTGGGTAAAATTGAGCTGCTTTTCATTCCAGCCTGTAAAGTTTCTGGTCTGCTTCAAGCTTCCGTCCTCAACAACCCATTTACCGCCGAGAACACACCAGCCCTCAAGCTCGGGATCGTAGCCGTCGTCGTTAAAATCAAACTTAATTATTTCGTTTTCGCTTACAGGGAATTTATCTGCCTGCTTTTCGGGATCATCGTCCGCCGCAAATGCGGTTACGCCTGTGGGCACAATTAAAGCAGCCAGCATTATTATCGTTGCTAAAATACTCGCTAATCTCTTCATTTTTTAACACTCCTTATCACACCGATAGCACACGCTGCAAGGGCAAGCACAATGCCTGCAATAAGTGCTATATGATACCAGTAAAAGCCCTCCTTAACGGCATCGGTAACGTCAATTATTGCATACGTTCCCGCTTGGTCAACGTAAAAGGATACAGCCCCCTCTGTAAAGGTAGCGTTGATGTTCTCCACATTGTTGCCGTCGATCTTCACAGCGCGTAAATTTTTGCCCTCTTCGCTATGCTTGATCTCAACGTAAACCCTGCCCTCTGCTCCATTTTTATACTGAGCAGTAAAGGCATACACCGTATTCAAGCTTTTAGGCTCCGCTTTAGTTACGGTTACGTCGCCTGCATTATCCGAAAGCGGAGCAACGCTATAGGCGGTGAACACGCCGCCCTCGTCCTTTGCGTAGTAAACGTAGCCGTTATCTCCATCCTCGGCAAACGCTGTGTAGGACGCGCCGCAGCACGCCACTACGATAGCGATAATGGCCAAAAACAAACCAAATCTCTTCATATTTTCTCCTTATTTATTAGCCAAATAGCTTGCAAATTGCGATTTCAATTCCGCTATGATCTTATCGCTACCGGCGCTCTTTAATGCCTGAATAAACTCCTCGTAGAAGTGCTTATCCTTGCCTGCACCGCTGTTAAGATACGGATCGGTGTTGTTTATAAGCTGCATATAGTATCCGCTGTAAACGTTTACGCAGTTTGCAATTTCTGCGGCAACGGGCTCTTCGTTGAAGATAAAGCCGTAAGCAACCGACTTAACTGCCTCGTTCTGGAATTCAACAGTATCCTCCCAAACGGTTTTAGGCTGCTTTACCGTGGGGTAAGCCATAAACTGGTTGCCGTATGCCCAGGAGTTATTAACCTTGTATTTAGCGGTTTTAAACACCTCTATTTGAGTGGGCTGGTTGTTTGCATCCCTTTCCTTAACAATATAATCCGTGCCCTCTCTTCCGTAAACTATCATGTTGTAAAGGGTTTTATCCTTATAGAGAAGGTTTAAGAATTTAAGCGCCCTTGTGGGGTGATCGGACGTGTAGCTTACAGCGGAAAGCGTTGTAAGACAGCTGGTTGAGGTGAGTATCTTTTCGCCAAAGCCAACGCCAACCATATCCTTTGAGCAGATAACGTATTCCTCCTGCTCAACGCCGGGCTTATATGTACCCAAGCTGCGCATGGAGAGCGTGGGATAGGTGCTGCTCGTAACGCCGCCGCTCAAAACGGATGCGTCAACGTAGGTGCCGTACCAGCTCTTGAATATTTTTATAAGCTGCTTGAACTCCTCGGTTTCAAACTGGTTTACTATGTCGTCTGCAGACGTTGCGTCAACGGGGATAACTCCGGGCACGTTATACTTGCCGAAGTCATCAAAGCCCATGTAGTACATCATCGCTTCCATATCGGTCATAGAGGTAGTAAAGCGGTTTGTGGGGTTAAGCTCCTTTGCGTAAGCCAGGAAGGGAGTAACGTCCTCAAAGCTGTTAAAGTTTTCTGCGGTGTATGCGGCGATGTCGCTATCCGATACCTCCGTGTAAGAGCCAAGGCCCTGTTCTTTTGCAATGTACTTGCGGAGAACGGTTTTATCGAGCGAAACACCCGCCTGCCTTGCCTTTGTTTGGTTGTTAACAACGCCGTAATACTTATCGTTCACCTTGATCATTTCCCAAAGATCGGCAGGAGTATTATTCCAGATATCAGGCGCGTATTCCAGCATCTGCTCCTTGGTAAAGCCTATAAAGCTTTCATCCCTGGCGTTATCAAAATAGCTGTTAGTTCCAAAGGAAGTAAAGCAAATATCAAAAGCCTCTTCAGCACCGAACATTCTCGTCATAACGGCGCCGAAGCTGTTTGTATCCTCATACTTGATTGTGAGCGTGGTGTTGGGAAGCACGCTGCCAAGATATTCGTTTACCCTTGCAAGCACCTTATCGTTATCCGAAGGAGCAAGTCCGCCCGCGGTAGGCACCCACATAACGAGGTTTACCCTTTCGTTGGGATCATCGTTAAAGCTAACCTCTTTATTCTTGTTTTTACAGCCTGCAAAAGCAAGGCAGGAAATCACTGCCACGAGCAGTAAGGTTACAAATTTAGTTGCCTTTTTCATACATTATCTCCTTATTTGACCGCACCGGACGTCAATCCGCGTACGAAATATTTTTGAAAGAACATAAACACAATAAGCATCGGCACAGTTGCTATCACGCACATTGCCATAAGCAGGGATTCATCTGCCGGCAGGGAGCCCGTGCCGTAGGTCAGATCCTTGATATAATTGCTGTACCTATACAGCAGCAGCTGCAGAGGATAGAGCTCTTGTATATCAATAAACAGCATGCCTGTAATGTAATCGTTCCAGTACTGCAAAACAATAAACAAGCCTATTGTTATAATTCCGGGCACGTTGAGGGGCGCTGCCATTCTGAAGAGTATTTTGTACTCGCTTGCGCCATCAAGCCTTGCGCTTTCGTAAATGCTTTCCGGGATAGAGCTGAAAAACGTTCTGAGTAAAAATACGTTGCTGGGCACAAGTATCTGCGTTACCACAAGCACCCATATATTATTTTTCAGGTGAAGATATTTTACTGTAAATATGTAGTACGAGATCGTGCCGCCGGAGAACATCATGGTAAAGAAAACAACGAACGAAACTATTCCCCTATACCTGAAATCCGCAACGGATAAGGGATATGCGATAAGCACGGTTACGATAAGGCTGCTCACCAACCCAAAAAATGTTACGAACAGTGATACGCCGTAGGCTCTCCAAATGCCATCAAAGTTTTTAAAAAGAACGGTGTATGCTTCAACGCTCCACTCCTTGGGGATAAACTGATAACCGTTTTGCATAACGGATTCACCCGAGCTGAACGTTATTGAAATTGCCAAAACAAGCGGTATAAGACTGATAAGGGCGAATATACCGAGAGCTACCCACAAAATCAATTGTGTTGTAAACGTTTTACTTTTAGATTCTACCATCAGTACAAAGACGACTCCTTATTTATCTTTTTAACAACCGCATTTGATACGGTAACGAGCACCATGCCCGTAATCGACTGTAAAAGGCCTGCTGCGGCTGCCCTTTGAACCGCATCTGACGCAGTGCTTTCCATAGTCAGTTTATAAACGTAAGTATCTATAACCTCATAAACGCGCATTACGGGTCCGCTGTTTCTTGTAACAAAGAAGAACAGACCGAAATCCGAACGCACAATATTGCCGATATTCATTAATGTCATAACGCAAATCATCGGTATAAGCGACGGCAGAGTTATGTGGAACACCTTTTGTATCCAACTTGCTCCGTCAAGCTCTGCGGCTTCATAAAACTCTTTATCAATACCGATAATATTTGCAAGATAAATAACAGCGGTCACCCCCACGCTTTTCCACATGTTGGCAAACGTTAAAATGCCAAGCCAGTGATCCGAGCTGGTGTAAAAGCTGTAATCCTTCACACCCGTAGCACTTCCAACCACCTTGGAAATTATTCCGTGGTTATCTAAAAATGCCGTAAACAAATAACCAACTACAAGCCATGATAAAAAATATGGTATAAATGAAATGCCCTGAACAAATTTGAGGAAAAATTTATTCCTCACCTCGTTCATAAGCACAGCAAGAGATAGCGCTATAACAAGCCCCACTAAAATAAACAGGAAGTTTGTACCTATCGTTGTGCCTATTATTCTGAAGGCATCTCCGCTTTTAAAGAAAAACTTAAAATTTTCAAGCCCTATAAACGGCGACGCAAGATTGAGGCGTGGTGAATAGTCTACAAAAGCCAAGTAAACACCTATCATCGGCAAATACGCAAACACGATAAGCTTTAAAAGGCCGGGTATACACATTGTAAGCAGAATATTATCTCTCTTTCTTGTCAGCCTTGAATATTTTTTAATTTTTGCCATTCTTTGCGTCCTCATTTTTAATAAAACTTGAGGGCAGTTCGTATTCTTCAATTGAAAATAGTCCCTGCCCTCCGGTTTTAGTTTTTAGTTAGCCTTGAGTTACCCCAAGCTTATTTTTACAAGTTAATTATTAGTTCCTTTTGCCTTTAAGAGCAACTACTGCAAGACCGCAAATAGCAAGTGCTGCAAGGCTGCCGTTGATAACGCCGCCGCATCCGCCTTCAGCTGCAGAGGCGGTATCGGAGGTAGCGGGATCCTCGGAGGTACCGGGCTGTTCGGAGGTGCCGGGCTGTTCGGGATCAATAGGCTCATCGATAGGAGGCTCAACAACGGGATCCTCTTCGGTGGTGATGGTGAAATCAGCAAGGTTATAGGTCATGCCCTTGTTGCTGCCCTGAGCGTAGAAAGCAATGTCAAACGCTGCGAGCTCTACGTAGCCTGCATTGAAGGTGTAGGTTGCGGTGGGCAAGCCGATGCTGTATGCTACTGCATCGCCATAGAGATTAAGGGTGAGAACGTCGTTCTCAACAACGGTGTCAAAGTAGAACTCAACGGTCTGGTAATTGCCGTTAAATGCGCCCTGAACGTACTTATAGCCGCAGTGGAAATCCCAACCGCTATCGGGCTGCCAGTTAGCTGCCGTGGGGTTGTAGGTGGTGAAGTTAAGGTAAGGAGTGATACCGAGGTTGCCGCCTGCTGTCCAGTTTTCTTCGCCAACCATTTTGATCTTGTAGGAAACCTTGTAGGGCTCGCCTGCAACTAAGGTGTTAACGCGGAGTCTGGGGAAATCGTAAGCGTCCTTAACCTGAACTGCCTTGCCGCCCTTTGCGTCAGCATCTTCAACGATGGAAAGATAATCAGCCTTTCCGTTTACAACGAGCTTACCTGCGTTGCTTGCAGAATCGGTAGCAGAACCGTCAACAATAACGTTTTCATCGGTTACTTCAAATGCGTAAGCTTCCTTGGTAAGGGTTTCTTCTGCGTTGTAATCATAGTAAACGCTTTCGTTTTCACCGTATATTACGGAGTAAGCGGAAAGCTCAACATCAGAAAGCTCGTAAGACATGGTCTTAGCGCCGCCCTGCATATAGAAAGCTATGTCAATCTTATAGAAATCGGTATAGCCTGCTTCGTGAGTGAAGGAATCTCTCTCGTTTTTAGCAAGTGCATTTGCAAAAGTATCGTAGAAGTTGATGGTTACAAACTTGCTGCCGGTGCTGTTGCTCTTATAGGACGTAGCAAAGTAGAACTCGGTAGCCTTATATTCGGTGTTGAAGCTGTAAACAACGTCAGCGTAATCGCGGTGGAAGTCCTTTCCTCCCTTATCGCTGTTATTGTTGCCTGCCTCGTCCCTCGCATAGGTGTTAATGTAAGGAGAAATACCAAAGCTATCCTTCCACTTGGTTTCATCGGTCATCTTTACCTTATAAGAGAACTTATAAAGAACCTCTGACTGAACCTCAAAGCTCGTTCTCGGGAAATCGGTTGCGGATGCAACTGCAACAGCCTTGCCGCTCTTTGCGTTTGCGTCGTCAACGATAGAAAGAAGATCTCCCTCATAATCAAAATATCTAAGCTCGCCTACAGTTGCGGTTCTGGATACATCCTTAGGATTAACTATGGTGTTAGCATCCGTGAAATCAAGCGTTGCAACGGTTTTAAAGCCGAGTTCGTAGCCCATAGCATTTTTATCTGCTTTGGCAGTGGTGGTCGGTACAAACGCAGCAAAAGCAACGGCAATAGCCAATGCAATAGCGCTAACCAACAGTTTTCTTGTTACATGCTTCTTCATCAAAAAAACCCTCCATGGTTTATTCGCGGAACGTTCCGCGTTAAAAATTTTTTGATAAATACCCATATTGAGTATTTATCCTTCCACAATCGCGGAACGTTCCGCGATTGCTGTAAAATAATTGTAACACATACAAACGCATTTTGTCAATAGTTTTTTTAAATTTCACACAAAGTTTTTTATAGATTCCCCTTCGATCAGCTCTATGCTCATTTTCACAAGCTTCTTTTCGCATTCGGGGTCTGCAATTCTGCCAAGAATAATATTTACCGCTTCCCTGCTTATGTCCTTTGCAAGCTGCGATACTATCGTAAGGCGGGTTGTATACACGCTGTAGGTATCCACGTTATCGAACGCCAACAGAGAAATATCCTCCGGCACTCTTATATTCAAGCGGTTTAACGCGTTGATCGTTTTATTTGTTAAGTAAAAGTTTGTTGAAAACAGCACCGTGGGCTTTTTAGGGCTTTCGATAACCGCTTTAACCTGTTCAAAAATATCATCGGAGTTATAGCAGTATTCAAAAATATAGTTTTCTTCCTTAATTCCCCTCTCGTTCAAAGCCTTTAGTATGCCCGCATTACGCCTGCTTGATGTGTAGGATGAGTTATATCCTGTTATAAACGCCATGCGCGCGTGCCCGAGATCCATTATATATTTGGCTCCAAAATAGCCGGCGTACTCGTTGTCGGTCATTACAACGTCCGCCTCCACGCCCTCTATCTCTCTATCGATAATGCAAATAGGTATTTGAGCGTTTTTAATCTCATCAAAATCCTCCTTGCAAAGTCCGCTTGGGAAAACAACAACCGCGTCGATCATCTTTGAAAGAAGAAAGCTCATTTTCGATCCGAACCTTTTGCTGTTACCCTCGTAACCGCAAATCAGCATGCCGTAGCCGTTATCCTGAAATAGGCTTTCCATTTCCGCTACTATTTGAGTGGAATACCTATCGTTAATAAACGGAATCAAAACGCCTATCGTGTAAGTTCTGTTCGTTTTGAGTGCGCGCGCGATATAATTAGGCCTGTAATTCAACACCTTTAACGCGCTTTCAACCTTCTCTCTATATTCATTTTTTACGTTGCCGCCGTTCAAATATTTTGAAACGGTTGTTTTCGAAACGTTTGCCAGCTCCGCAACCTTTTTAATAGTAATTTGCTCCATGTTTTTATTTTACAATTATTTACAAGAATTGTCAACTGTCAAAAAGCAACTCGAGCCTGTATTATATATGGGTTTAAAATGATATAAGCACACAACTAAAAAAGAGCCTATTTACATCTGAATAGGCCCTTTTTCGCATGTTATACGTTTATTAAGCCGCACATTGCTCACTTTAAAATGGCAATTGAATATGGCGGCAGTGTGACTGCATTGTTGTTTTTGCTTACCTTTCCGCTTACAACAAGCGAATCCTTCAATTCTAATTTGCCGTAAGAGGAAACGTCAACAGCCTTTTCCTCTATATCGGAAAGGTTTATCAGGATCACAATTCTCGAATCATTCCAGGTCTTTGCAAATGCCGAAACGTATCTGTCGGATATCGGCAGCTTTTCGATAGTTCCTCTCGCTATTTCGGGGTTGCGGTGCCTTATCCACATGGCGTTTTTATAGTAATTAAGAATTGATCCTTCGTCCGCCTGCTGGGTTAAAACAGAAGGATAAACGTATGAATTTTTGTTTACCGTAACGCCTTCGGGGGGCAAATAGGTTAAGCCGGGATATACGTTTTTATCCTCCCATCTCATCGCGATACGCTTTGTGGGGTCCGCATCGCTTTCGTTAACCATGCCTATCTCCTCGCCGTAGTAAACGAAGGTGTTTCCGTTCATAACGGAAAGCAATCCTGCGGCCATTTTCACGGTATCTCCGTATAAAAACTTTGCAGCCCTTGCCGTATCGTGGTTGCCCAAAAACGGTGCTAACGAGCCAACGTTATAAACGCTTTGGTAGTTCATTAAAAGATCGGTAAAATACTCGCCGGGGTTATTCCTTATGGACGAGAATACTGATTTGATCGTTCCCCCGCCCTGCGATGCCGTAAACAGGAAGCAGCTGTCAATACCGCTTTCGTAGTATTGCCTGATCTGACCGTCCGTGCCTTCCCATGCCTCGCCCACGATATACGCATCGGATTTAACACCCTTTGCCGTTCTGTTTACAAACGACAAAAACTCTATGTTTTTTTCCACGTTGCCCGTATAATAGCTCGTGCAGGCGTCGAGACGGAAACCATCCACATCCATCTCCGTAAGCCAGAATTTGATAATATCGGTGATCTCGTTTCTTACGTCCTGATTATCCAAATTCAAATCGGGCATATTGTTAGAGAATCTGCACTCGTAGTAATAATCGGTACCGGAAACCCTTTCGTAACCGGAATTATTTGTTTTGGAGAAATTATAATAATTTTTATATTTGCTTTCCGTTCCGCTTTTAAGGGCAGCGGTTGCATCCTTGAACCACTGATGCTCGTTTGAGCTGTGGTTTAAAACCAGATCTACGATAATATTGATGCCGCGATCATGAGCCTCTTTAACAAGATTTTTAAAATCGTCGTTCGTGCCGTATTCCTTGTCTATAGTGTAGTAGTCCTGAACGTCATACTTGTGGTACGTTCCGGATTTGCACACCGGCATAAACCATATGCCGTTAAAGCCCATTTCCTTAACGTAATCTAATTTTTTTATTACGCCGTTCAAATCCCCGTAACCGTCGTTGTTCGTATCGTAGTAAGAACGAACGAAAATCTCGTAATAGTTACGATAGTTGTCATCCACTATTTGAACCTCCGCCGCGTTGTTATCCTTGTTTTTATTGCAGCCTGCGGAAAAACAAAAGCTAAATGCGAGCAAAAAGCAAATTACTGCAACGATAAATTTATTGTTTCTCTTCATATTTACCCCTTTACAGCACCGCTCGTTACGCCTTCAACGTAATATTTTTGCATACTCATAAACAAGGCAACAATGATTGCGCCTACAACCGTTGCACCTGCACAGAATACGGTAAAGTTCTCATTAAACGAGAATTTCTCTGCGTTTATCATCTTATAAAGACCTAACGCCACGGTGTATTTTTCTCTGTCGTTTATAATCGTGTTTACGAATATGAAATCGCACCAAGGATTTATAAAAGACGTTAAAATCGTATATATTATAATGGGTTTTGAAAGAGGCACCGTAACGGCAAGCAAAATTTGCAGCCTGTTTGCGCCGTCTAAAATAGCGGCTTCCTCCAAGGACTTGGGTATCGTATCAAAGAAGCCCTTGCAGATGTAGTACGAAAGCGCCGCACCACCCGAATACACGAGCACGAGTGCGAACAGCGAGTTCAAAAGCCCCATGGCCTTCAAAATAAAGTAAACGGCTATCATGCTCATAAAGCCGGGGAACATTCCAAGCACAAGCAAAACGTTCATAAGCGGCTTTCTCATCTTAAAGCGCAGCCTTGAAAGCGCGTAGCTTATCATAAGCACGAACATAGTGGACAGCAAGCACGAGCAAGCCGCCACGATAACCGTATTTGCAAGCCATCTGGGGAACATCGTATCGCTAAACAGCCTCACGTAATTGCCGAAGCCAAGCTGAAGATTTTCCGGGAAAAGCTGATTTATTATTCCCGTGTTTGGCGTTACCCTGAGCGAGGTGTACAGCAAAAATACTATGGGCAAAATCCATATTACGCCAAGCGTTGCAAGAATAACGTAAATCAAAGCGTTCGACGCGGTGTTCAAAACCTTCATGCTCACGGATTTTTTCTTGGGGGCTGCAACTCTGTCTTTATTGATCATTGCTTCTGCCTTCATTATTGATAATCCTCCTCGTTTTTAGCTGAGCTTGACTTACTATAAGTCAAAAGTGACAGCGACGCCGAAATTATAAATATGATAATACCTATAACCGAAGCGAAGTTGTACTGGGGATTTGTATCTGTGGTAAGGCGGTAAAGCCAGGTAACCAAAAGGTCGGTCGACTGTGCCTGGTGCGCATAGTTGTTTATATCTATCGGCCCGCCGCCGGTCAAAAGCCATATTACGTTAAAGTTGTTTATGTTGCCCACAAACTGAGTTATAAGATGCGGGCCGGTTACGTGCAGCATGTAAGGAAGGGTTATCTTAAAGAATATCTGCACCACGTTGGCACCGTCTATCCTCGCTGCCTCGTTAAAGTCAGACGGGATATTCATAAGTATTCCCGAGCACATAAGTATCGTATAAGGAACACCTATCCAAATATTTACCACGATAATTACGATTCTCGGAATAAGCGAGTTCCATCTGGTATCGGCAAGCCAGCGAATATTCGTGCCGAGCACCACGTTCAATATTCCGTCGCCATCCAAAATCTTTTGCATCAACAAAAGCGTTACAAACTGCGGAACAGCTATAACCACAACAAAAAGGGTACGCCACAGGGCTTTGAACCTTATGCCCTTTTTGTTTATCATAAGAGCTATAACCATACCCAAGAAATAGTTGGTGAAGGTTGCAAAAATAGCCCAAATTATAGTCCAAACGAAAACCCTTAAAAACACAGTGCCAAAAAGCATTGCACCGGAGTTTCCGGTTTTGAACAGCATTATAAAGTTCTCAAAGCCTACCCAATCAAACAGTCTTCCCGGGGGAAGATGCTGGTAATCGTAATTGGTAAAGGCTATCAATATCATGAATATCAGCGGCATCACCGTGAAAACGAGAAGCCCAAGCAAGGGTAAAAACAAAAGTACCCCGTGGAAGTTTTCGTTTAAAAGTGCAGAAAAATCCTGCTTAAAGGTGTTTACGGATTTTCCCTCCGCAATGCGCCTGTCGTTTGCAAGATTGCCCTTTACGTTCAGCACCCATACGGCGATGAAGGCTATAATTATTACCAAAGTTACAACTGAATACAACAAAATCAGAAAGCTATTATCCCCAACGATTTTGTCATAAACCATGGTTTCCTCGTTCCATACCTCTGTGGAGGTAACCGTGCCGAGATGCCCCTCAAAAAGTTTTGCGAGATATTGCCCCCCAAAGAAAACCATATATAAAATAAACGCAATTTCAATAAAAAGATAGAAAAACCCTTTTACGAACTGCTTGCGCATTATCTGCCCTATGCCCATAAACACCATGGAAAATTTGGTGCATAGCGAGCTGTGCCCTATTTGGCTAAAGCAGTTTTTAACGGCATTTACGCCGCCCTTTTTCTCTTTTCCCATAGCTATCCTCTTATCAAGCAAGCCGATCTGCAAGCGTTTTACCCATCGGCAAGTAACTGTATACGCAAATTTTTAAAAAAATCCTTATAGATAAACAACTAAAGGAGAGCGAAAACGCTCTCCTTTATAAAAAGCCGTTTACGCTGTAGCGCCGGGTACGGTTTCAATTTGAGCAACTGCGTTGGTAATAAGCTCAACGAGCTCACTTAAAGTATATTCTTCGTTGTTTGTTGCCTTTGAAATCATACTGTCGCCAACACCCTGCATGGGAGTCCATAACGTTGAGGGAACGCTCTTTTGCGGTTTGCTATAAACAAGCTGAGCGGTTATAGCAGCTGCGCAAGCATCGCCTTCCAAGGCTTTATTTGCCTTTGCATTAACGTTAGTGGGAACAAAGCCACGGTACTGATAGTGAAGGAGCTGCATCTCTTCGCTCGTGTAGAACTGAGCAAATTTCATTGCCTCTGCCTTATTTTTGGAGTAATTGCTTACACCCATAAGCTTGTAGCCGGCAAAGGAAACGAGCTGGTTCTGCTTTTCATTTGCAGTTCCCCTATTGATGGTATAGGTGGGAAGCTTTGCAACGCCCATGTTATCGCCAAGGTATTCCAAAATGCTGTTCTTGTTCCAAATACCGGTAACAGCTGCTGCGATAGAGCCATCCTGGAAGCCTGCCAAGATCTTGGAGTCGTCCGCATCTGCTTTAACGCCGGGATTCTTAACGTAATCCCAAAGCGCGGAGGTAACGGTCTGACCTACTTCGCTATCAAAATCACAGGTGATGCTCTTTTCGCCAAGAGCGTCATCGTAGGTTACGCTGTAACCGAGGTTTTCTGCAAAGTAGAAGGAAGAGTTATACCAGCCGTCGTTAAGGGGCATTGCAAAAACCTTGCCCTTTTCAACGCTCTTTGCGATTATCGTATCCAAAGAGGTAACGTCTGCCTCGGATAAAACGGTCTTATCGTAATAAAGGAAGAACGTGTTATCGGTATAAGGCATTGCATAAGTGCAGTCCTCTCCGTTAATGGTAACGGTAGCGGAATCAACAGCATCTGCACTGTTAGCGGCCTTAACGTTATCAAGATAGCTTCCGCCAACACGTGCAAGAGCATCGCCGGAGATAAGCTTGTTTATCTGATCGCTTGCGAACGAGAACACGTCGGGAGCGTTAGTAACGTCGTTTAAAACCTTGGTTGCAGCGTCGTTTTCGCCCTGAATACCGTAAAAGAACTTGTAGGTTTTATCGGGATTTGCCTGCTGATACTTATTAGCAACCTCTTTTGCAAACGCATGGTCTGCCTCGGGGCACCATATCGTAAGCTTTATGGGATCTCCGGTGTTTCCACCCTGAGTACTGTTGTTACTGCCAGGCTTATTGCAGGCTACAAGGCCTAAGCAAATGCCGAACACGAGAAGAAGGCTTAATAATTTTTTCATATCTACACCTCATTATTTTAAGGGAGCGGAACTGCCGCCCCCTTATTTTCATTAACGTTTACGCTGCAACTACGGTAACAGTGCCGGTTGCTATATCGAAGGTAACGGTATAGGTGCCTGCTGCCAAGTAGAAGTTGTCGCTACCGTTTCCGTACCAATCCTTAATTTCGATTTCAGAACCGAATACAACCTTCATGGAGAAGCAAGCTGCGTTGCCGTTAGCATCAGTCTTTCCCTGATCCTTAATCCACTTATAAGCCTCGTTGGTAGTAACGTCAGCAACGGTAAAGGTTACGGTTGCAACGCCGTTTTCAACGGTGAATTTAGGAGTAACGTCGGCCTTAACTGCAAAGTTTACAACCTCGTTGTTGTCGCCAAGGAAGGTACCAACGATGTAGTAAGCGAGTTCCTGATATTCAACAGCGTTGGTAGCTACGGTGTACTTGAACGCGTAGGTACCTGCAGTGAGGAATACGTTATTGCCGTTTACGCCATAGTAATTGCCGTCAACGGTATTAAAGATCTTAAGAGCTGCACACTCAACGCCGAGGGGGTTGGTTGCATCGCCTTTAGTCCATTCTGCATACATATCTTCGGTGATGGTTATAACACCGCTCCAGGTTTCGCCGTTCTGTGCCTTATTGAGAGCAAGACCCTCAAAGTTTTCTTCGCTCCAGCCGTTCATGGTGCCGATGAACTTCATATCGTGAGTTGCGGTCTGGGGAGTTAAAGTCTTAACGAGCTTCCAAGTAATGGTGTTGTAGCTTGCTGCGTTGGGGTAAGTGGTGAGAGTGAACTCATAAACGCCATCGCAACCTTCATTTAAAATAATGTTCCAGTTTTCAGCGCCGTTATCATATTCGTTACCGCCGATGAATACAACCTTGCCGTCAGCGTCCTTAACTTCGCCGTAATCTCTGTCTTCAGCGGTTACTTCAAGGCCACTGTTGGGGTTAACGCCTGCACAGTATTCAAAGCCCTTAACGTAACCGATACCCTGCTGACCGGTCCAGCCGCCGCCGTAGCAGATCTGGAATCTGTCGCCTGCATACATATCGAGCTCGATAGTATAAACGTTTGCGTTGGTGATGGTAGCGTCTTTAGTGAAGGGAAGAGCTTCAGCAGCTTTAGTGTGATCCCAAGAAGCTGCCTTCAATTCGCCGGAGCCGCCGCCGATTGCATAGTAGCTGTTGGTATCCTCTACGTAAACGTTTTCTCTGAATGCGCCGAAAACGTCGGTATCTTCGGTAATAGCTGCGTTAAAATCAAAAGCGATAGCAAGAGAAGCCTCTGCATACCAACCCATGAACTCGAAGTTTTCGATTTCAGGAGTCCAGTTTTCAACCTTTTCGCCCTCTTTAACAGTTACAGTCTTAAGGGTTTCCGTGCCGCGGTAGAAGGTTACGGTGTAGCCGTCTTCATTGCCGCCGTTGCCGCTGTTATCAACAGGGTCACAAGCTGCGAACATTGCCATTGCAGCGATCATGATGACAGCAAGAACTGTCATGAGTAAGTTTTTGTTTTTCATTTCCTTTCCTCCATAGAAAAATTTTTTATCGTACTCCTTGAGGAGATACTTCCTTTTTGTGGGCACGCCTGCTTTTCAGCACTTAACGGCGCAGCCTCTTTGATTTATGCCGCCTCGCGCGGCATTGCCATTAAGCAAAACTTCTTGTATATTTATATACAAGAAAGGGATATCCCTTTGCCAGCTTTAATGGTTTAATTAGTATATCACGGTTTATACGTTTTGTCAATAGCCAACTGTAAAATCCCGTTATACTTTTCTGTAAACGTAACAGCTTACGGGGGTAACGGTTACCGAGCCCGTAACGCCGCTTTCGATCGCCACGGTGCCTGCAGTAGTGCCGTTTACGTATAAATTCCAGCTTCCGTCAGGCAAGGTTACGTTTGCCGCACTCAAGCCTGCGTTGTAAATAACGAATACCTGCTCGCCCGAATAGATATCGGTGGCCTTAAACGCCAACAACGTGCCACTGTTACCGGAGTACATCGAAATAACGTTCGTTCCCCTATCCTGTGCTACGGGAGAGCGCAACGCTGCAGAGCTCTTTCTGAAGGCTATAAGGCCTTTATAGTACTGCATCATTTTATATTCGGGAGAATTTGCGCTGAAATCCCATTTGAGGTTGTTGACCTCGTCAGAGGAATTGTAGCTGTTGTGATTATACGTTCCGTCAGGATTCTTCTTTGCCCTGAGCATTTCCTCACCCGCCTGCATAAACGGAATACCGAGGGTGGTTTGAACTATTGCACCTGCCAGAGCGTTCCTCTTAAGCCTCATATCGAGCGTTGAGGAGTCCTCTCCGTAAGCATAACAGATCTTATCCCAAAGCGAGAGGTTATCGTGTGCGGAGCAGTAATTTATAACGTTAGTGGGATGATAAGCGTACCAGCCGTTGGGATTGCTTGCGATAGAGGTCATTTTGGTTCCGCCTATAACGCCGAACTTTATCCTGCCGGCAACAGATGCCTGTGCGCCGGTTGCAAAGCCCGTATCGTTTCCGTTGGTGGAGCCCTTTATAGCATCTCTCAAAACGTCGTTAAACATTGCCACGCCCGTTTTATTTGCAGAGGTGTTAACGTTTCTGATATTTGCAAGGGTTGCCCCGTTTGTTAAGGGGGTGGAGCCGCCTGTCCAGCCCTCGCCGTAAATGATAGCCTCGGGATTGTATGCGTGTACCTGCGCCTCGATAGCCTTCATGGTAACGGTGTCGTGCAAGCCCATCAGGTCGAAACGGAAGCCGTCAACACCCATTTCCTCCTGCCAATGCTTAACGGAATCAAGCATGAACTTGCGGAACATATATCTATCGGACGCCGTTTCGTTGCCACAGCCTGAGCCGTTAGACGGAGCGCCGTTAACCTGATAGCGGTAATAGTAATAAGGAACTATCTTATTGAGCGAGGAGTTGAGATCGTAGGTGTGGTTGTAAACCACGTCCATAACCACGCTAATGCCCTCGTTGTGAAGCGCCTGAACCATCTGCTTGAATTCCTTAACCCTAACGGATCCGTCCGTAGGATCGGTAGAATAGCTGCCCTCCGGCACGTTGTAGTTTTTAGGATCATAACCCCAGTTAAACTTCTCATCCGGCTTAGCCTCATCTACGGTTGCATAATCGTAAGAGGGTAGCAAATGAACGTGGGTTATGCCGAGATCCTTAAGATAATCCACGCCTACGGGCAAGCCATGCTCGTTGGTTAAACCCGTTTCCGTAAACGCAAGGAATTTGCCCTTATATTTGGAAGAAGCTATCTTGTTTGAGAAATCCCTTACGTGTACTTCCCATATAACGGCGTCGGTATAATTCGTAACAGCGGGGTTATTGTAGGGTTCATCCTTCCAGCCGTCGGGATCGGTGGTATCGAGATCCAATATCATGCCTCTGTTACCGTTCAGCCCCGCGCTCTTTGCGTACGGATCAACCGCCTCCTGATCGCCGGCAGAGGTAACTACGTTATAGGTATAATACTTGCCCTTAACGTTTTCGGTGGTAGCATACTCCCAAACGCCCTTTTCGCCACGGGTAAGAACAACCTTGCTGTACGCCTCCCCCGTTGCGCCGTTTTCAAACAGATTTAAGGTGACCTTGGATGCCGTGGGGGCCCAAACCTTAAACGTGGTGACGTTGCCATCGAAAATAACGCCAAGCTCGCCGTCGTAATTGTAGTTTTCCTTGAAATCGTCGCTGTTAAAATATGTGTTAGGAACTACAGAAACGGGATCTAATTCGGGCAACGTTAAGGTGTAAGCCTTTGCAAGATCAAGCTCGTCTACGGTGGTAATCACACCGTTTGACATTGTTGCGCCCAAACTTGATACTTTTTCTATTGCAACCGCGTTGCCGTCGCCGTCAAGCAGCTGATAATCGGAAAGATTAGAGAATTTCATGGCCGAGCTGAGCACGTACTTAATGGTTTTAGTCGTCTGCATATCGGCAATGGAAATGTACTTGATTTCCTTCAAGGTTTTTCCTCCGTCTGTACTCGAATACGACTTAGCGTCGCCTGCCTTTGTGTAAATAACGGTTTCATCGCCCTTGAGTGCGATAGAGCGGTCACTGTCCGTTCCGTCCTTTGTTGCCGTACCCCACGTTGTTCCGCCCGGCTCCGAACAGTTTGTTCTGATAATAAAGCCAACCTCATCGATGGTAGACGGAAGCAAAATTACCATTTTTGCGCCGTACTCACAAGGATAAAGCAAATTACCTCTGCCCTCTGCCTCGGCGTGCCATAACCAGATATCGCAGTTATCGTAGCCTGCCGCACGGTAGAAGTAAATGGTAAGCTTCTTCTGCCCCTCGCCTCTTTCAATATCGTATTCCGGCTCGGTAGGGCCGCTCTCTTCTACGGAACCGGAATTGATGCTTTCGGTTACGCTTGAAGAGCTGCTATCAACCTTTGAGTTGCAAGCCGTAGCAAAAAATACGACAGAGAGAAGAATGCACAAAAGGGACGTAAACCTTCTCTTCATATTTTTTTCCTCCTATACTTTATTTTTCGTAACGGTTTATTTAACACGCCAAATAATTTCAGCGTATTCCTTAACTGATCTGTCAGAGGTAAACTTGCCTGCATTTGCCATATTTTCAAGGCATTTGGTAGTAAACTCCTCGCTGCCAAAATCACGGCAAAGCTCGGCTCTTTTATCAATAAAGCTCCTCAAATCGTTTAAAACCATAAAATAATCGGGGCTATGGCCTTCGGTAAGATTTAAATAAATGCTTTCGAGAACACCGGTGCCGTTATCGTTAAACGTTCCGTCGATAAGCGTGCTTACAACACGTTTAATCATCGGATCGCCCTCTATTATCGCCTTGGGGCTATAGCTTCCTCTAAGGGCAGCAACCTCATCTACCGTTGCGCCGAAGATATAGTTATTATCTATGCCTGCTTCCTGGCATATTTCCACGTTTGCACCGTCCAGAGTACCTAAGGTAACCGTTCCGTTTAACATAAACTTCATGTTGCCCGTTCCGCTCGCTTCCATGCCGGCAAGGGATATCTGCTCTGAAATATCCGCTGCGCAAACAAGCTTTTCCGCATACGAAACGTTGTAGTTGTGAACGAAAACAACCTTCATCTTATCGGCAACTTCCGCATCGGAATTTATGAGCTTTGCTATTTCGTTTATGTACTTTATTATGGCCTTTGCCATGTAGTATCCGGGGGCGGATTTTGCTCCGAATATATATGCCGTAGGCTTAAAATCCTTTATAGAACCGTCTTTTATGCCAAAATACGTATACAATATGCCAAATGCGTTCATAAGCTGACGCTTATATTCGTGCAGCCTCTTGATCTGGATATCAAATATAAAATGCTCGGGAATTCTGATGCCCTCGTTTTCATAAATGTAATCGGCAAGTCTGCGCTTGTTTTCACGCTTGATTTCAACGAACGCTTTTCTGAAACCCTCATCGTGAATATACGGCTTGATTTTTGAAATCTCTTCTAAATTCGTGTGCCAGCCATCCCCTATCCTGTCGGTTATCTCCTTTGCCATTTTGGGGTTGTTAAGCAAAAACCATCTTCTCGGCGTGATGCCGTTCGTTATGTTAACAAATTTTTCAGGATATACGCCGTACCAGTCCTTAAAGGTGGATTCCTTAAGTATTGAGGTGTGAATTTCCGCCACACCGTTTACCTTAAAGCCCACGAAAATAGCGAGATTTGCCATATAAACAACGTCATCCTTTATTATAAACAGGTTATCGTCGCCAAGCTCCTTCTCTGCTTTTTTCTGTATTTTTTTGCAAATCTCCCAAATTTCAGGCAAAATAGCCCTAACCATTTTGCCCTGCCATCTTTCAAGCGCCTCGCCTAAAATGGTGTGATTTGTAAAGTTAAACGCCCTGCGGCAAATATCAAATGCCTTTGCAAACTTTATTCCCTCCGCCATCAACAAACGGATAAGCTCGGGTATAGCCAGTACGGGATGAGTATCGTTTAGCTGGAACACTCTCCTCGTAGGCAGCTTCTCAAGCGAAACCCCGTTTCTTTTCATATCCTTTATAATGCTTTTGAGCGAAGCTGAAACCATAAAGTATTGCTGGCGGAGCCTCAAAAGCTTTCCTTCCTCGGTATTATCGTTCGGATACAAAACGTCGGTTATCTGCTCAGCTTTAAAGGTATCTTTTGCAATTTTCTCCCCCTGCATACTGTCAAATGCTCCAAAATCAAAGCATTTCAGAGGTCTGCTCTCCCAAAGCCTTAAAGTGTTAACAACGCCGTTTTTATAGCCGATAACGGGCGTATCAAAGGGAACTGCCAAAACAGAAAAGTCAGCAAAATCAATCTGCTCGGCCTCATCTGTCCTCTCGATCCCCCAAGGATCGCCCCATTTTAGCCAATCGTCACCCTCTTCCGTTTGAAAACCATCCGTAAAGGTTTGCTTAAACAGCCCGTAACGGTAACGCAAGCCGTAGCCGTCAAGAGGAATATCGTGGGTGGCTGCACTTTCCAGATAGCAAGCGGCAAGCCTGCCTAATCCGCCGTTACCGAGAGCGGCGTCCTCAACCTCTTCAAAGGCGTTTATATCTATCCCCTTTTCCTCAAGCAGCGCCTTTACCTCGTTTATCAACCCCAAATTCAATAGATTTGAGTAAACTGCCCTGCCAACCAAAAACTCTGCAGAGAAATATCCAACGCGCTTTTCCTTTGATTTTACCGCGCCCTTCCACTGATCGCACAGGCCCGACATAACAACCCTTGAAAGGGCATTATAAAGCTGCTTTACGCTTGCCTCTCTACAGCTTACGCCGTAATCCGTTTTCAACAGATATTCTAAATTGCTAAAAAACTCCTCTTTGCAAAAAACCATTTTACTGTCTTCCGTACTTTTTAGTCAGATTATTAAGCCAAACTGCCGTTCTTCTGTTAAAATCTTCCTTTTTAAATCTGAAACTCCAATTCTCCACAGAAACTGTTGAAGGGAAGTTCATGCGAGCGTAATCGCCCAAAACGAGTATATCCTGCATGGGGAAAATACACGTTTTCGCCTCACTTGCAGTTATAAGGCGTATTACCGTTTTACACTCCGCCTCCGCCGTGTTGCGATTGCAGCGAACACCAAGCGCCCTGCATTGCGCGGATAAATCTTTATCAAACCTGCTGCGCCACTCCTCGTTGAGAGATTTTATGTACCCAAGCAGAGGCTGATTGTCGTGCGTGCCGGTATAGGCAACGTAGTTTTCGGTAAAGTTGGTTGGCTTATGCTCGTTTTGCGGGTTACCGTCAAAGGCAAACTCAACAACCTTCATCCCGGGATAGCCAACCTTTTTCATCATTTGTATAACCCCGTCGTCTATAACGCCGAGATCCTCCGCCACGATATCGTAGCCCTTAATATCCTTAAATAATTCGGCAGACGGTCCGTCCATCCACTTTCCGTATTTTGCGGTTTTTTCGCCTGACTCAATGGCATAAAACCTATCAAACCCACGAAAATGATCTATCCTCACGGTATCAAACAGCTCAAACGCATAGTCAATGCGGTCCTTCCACCACTTGTATCCGTTTGCCTTCATGTAATCCCAATTATAAATAGGATTACCCCAAAGCTGCCCGTCATCGCTAAAAGCATCGGGCGGAACTCCCGCAACAAGCGAACAATTACCGTCCTCATCCAAAAGGAACAGCTCGTGCTTATACTTCCACATCTCAACGCTATCGGCGGAAACGTATATGGGCATATCACCCATTATCTTTATTCCGTTACTGTTTGCATATTCTTTTACGGCTTTCCACTGCTTTAAAAACAAATACTGTGTAAATTGCCAGAATTCAACGTCGCAACGGTTCTCCTCAACAGTTGCTTTAAAAAGCTCGTCCGAATAGATTCTGTATTTATCCTCCCACTCGGTAAAAGCCCGATAGCCTTGCTTTGACTTTATGGTCATAAACACGGCAAAATCCATATATCTCCCGTTCTCACAAAACGCTTTCCAGTCCTCGGCGGTTTTATCAAAACGGTTAAATGCTTTTTTTAAGATCTCTGTCTTATATAAAAACTGCTTTTCGTAATCAACACGCCTTTCATCTCTGCACCACTCGATATTCTCATATTCGTCAGCAAGCAAAAGGCCGTCCTCTTGCAGTAAATCAAAATCAATAAAATAATAATTCAGCGCGTTATTTGCAATAGCCTGATACGGACTATCTCCGTAGCCGGTAGGCAAAAGCGGCAGCATCTGCCATATCCTCATTCCGGCAGCTTTAAGCCAATCTATAAATTCAAAGGCATGTTTACCCAATGTTCCTATGCCGTATTTACCGGGAAGCGCCGATACGTGCAATAATATACCCGCTTTTCTTTGTGCTGCCATATTTTCCCCTTTTTTTAATGAGCGCTGAGGTTATTCTTTATTTATACTTTACCATACCCCCAACGAAAAATCAAGAAAATTATTATTTTTTGTTTCGAAAGTTTTTATGCAATTTTCGAAAACAGTCCGCAAAAATACGAAAATTTTGCTTGACTGCCGCAACGAAAAGGAGTAAAATAATCTTAAGTAAAAAACAAATTATTAGGGAAAATGTTAAAAAATGACAATACAAGAAATAGCAAACGAACTAAATATATCAGTTTCCACTGTTTCGAAAGCACTAAACGGTGCAAGTGATGTTTCTGCCGCAACGAGGCAAACCGTGTGCGCTTATGCAAAAAAGGTCGGATATAAAACCAAGCGCTCTTTGAAGCTGAAAGGTCGCCTTGGGCTTCTTTGGGCAAAAAAGCCGGAGGATAAGTTCAGCGCAGCCTCACAGGTTGCCGATGCCTTCAGAAAAGAGGCTCAGGATAATATGTATCTCGTTTTTTCCGATGACCTACACAGCGTAGACGCATCCTTTGATCTAAACGAATACATGAAGCGCCAGGGGCTTGATGCCGCCATATTTTTTGATTTGAACTTCTACTCCCCCATATATAAAAAAATAAAGCACACCGAAAGACCTTTGGTGCTTTTTGATAATTATATTTCCGACAACGCATTAGTTTCAGGCGTTGGGTGTGATAATATTCACGCCACCGAAAAAGCAATAGACTATCTTGTGAAAAAGGGGCATAAAACAATCGGTTTTGTGGGTGGCGAAAGGCAGTCCCTCGTATCTGCAGAAAGACTTGCCGGCTATATTTTGGGGCTATCCAAAAACAGTATCGAATACCGCTACGATATAACGTATTTTGGAGATTTCGAACGGCAATCCGGCGTAGATGCCGCAAACTATTTTTTCCAAAATAACAAGGAAATAACTGCCGTCGTTTGCGCAAGCGACAATATGGCAATGGGGCTTATTGATCAGCTTCGCCTGTTAGGCAAAAAAATCCCGCAGGACGTTTCCATTATCGGCTTTGATGACTTGGAGATATTAAGATACACAAACTATAACCTATCCACCATCAGGCAGGACTTTGAAGCAATAGGACAAAAGGCCTTTCACATTCTCGACAGCATGCTCAGCGGTCAACCGGCACAGCGTGCAATTTTGGGTTTTAAGCTGATCGAAAGAGACACGGTAATAAAGCTCGCCGATCAAAACGATCCGCTACACTCCCCCACCTGAAAAATTTCTCCCCACCATCATTTGCCATTGAAGGGTGATTTTGCGCAAAAATTGTATTTTTGTGCGAAATAGGCGGGTAATTGCAAATTTTAGTTGCTTTTTTCCATCGGATGCTGTAAAATCAATCAAAAGAATATTTAAACCTCCACCAAGTAAAGGAGTACGTATGAACGGGCGCGAAAGATTTTTAATTGCATTAAATAACGGCAAGCCGGATAGGCTGCCCTGCCAGGTGCATAGCTGGATGAAATACTATTTAAACACATATCTTAACGGGATGGATGAATATCAGGCGTACGAGTATTTTGATATGGATCCTGTGATCTACGCCGTGCCTAACCTGATTTACAGCGAGCGCGATTTAAAAAACTGGGCGGAAGAGTATAAATCGTTTGGCGTAGATGCAGACGGGCAGGAAAGGTTTGAGTTCGTGTATCACACGCCCGAAGGGGATTTGACGGTAAAGGGTGCAAGGAACAAGTTTACCTCTTGGGAAACCGAGCATATGATAAAAACCGAAAGCGATTTCGAGCTGTTCAAAAAATATTACCCTGTCCCCATCAAGGCAGACTGGAGCCCGATTATCGAGGCCAAGAGAAGAATCGGAGATAAGGGCATCGTGAGAACGTGGTGCCAAAACTACGGTCAACCCGGTGTGTGGCAAAGCCTCACCTGCCTTATCGGCACGGAAAACGCTATTTTCAAGGCCATTGACGAGCCGGACTGGACGCACTACGCCTTGAAGGTGATTAGCGAAAAGTCCCTTAAAACAATCGAAAACATGGGTAAAATCGAAGCGGACCTTGTTGAAAACGGCGGAGGCTCGGCATCCAGCACGGTAATAAGTCCGGCTATTCACGAGGAGTTCTGCCTGCCCTATGATAAGCTTCAGCACGATGCAATTCACCGCCAGGGAGCGCTTGTTGTATATCACCTTTGCGGCGGTCTCATGCCCCTTTTAGAGATAGCGCAAAAAAACGGCATGGACGCGCTGGAAACAATGACGCCCGCTTCAATGGGTGGCGATTGCCGCATGGAAGAAGCAGCCCAACGCATCGGCGATAGTGTTGCCTTTATCGGCGGCTTTGATCAAAACGAGGGGCTGGAGCGCGGAAACAAACAGTTTATTGAAAGCGAGGTTCAACGCCTTTTCAAGGCAAAAAGCAACGGTGGCTATATCTGTTGCCCGTCAGACCACTTCTTCTTTGGCGAGCCCGAGAACGTAAAGCTCTTCGTCAACGCCTGCAAGCAATGTAAATACTAAAACAAGGCGGCGGGCGCATTTTGGCGCTCCGCCGCCTATTTACTTGCAATTACATATTAAAAGTGGTAAAATAAAGTTGCAACTTTCAGTTTAATATAACTGCACAAAAGTATACTTATAGGGCATAAGTGTACCTTATTTGCGTTACATAAAAATCTTTTGTGCAGATTTATTTGTTTAAACTGAGTGTCGCAACTTAGCGAATAAGCCACTTTGCTTGTGTCGTCTTATCCGTTAAGACGACACTTTTTTGTTTTTGGGGGTTCTTTATGAAAAGACTATCTAAAATTTTAATTGTATCGTTTGCTATTTCAATGGTTTTGTTTTGCTTGTCTGCGTGTAATGGAGAAGGGCATACGCATGCACACGTAGCAATGACAACAAATCCAACTTGTACGGAAAAGGGTTTAATTACATATACTTGTTCTTGTGGCGACGTATACACAGTGGAGATTCCTGCGCTTACACACGAAATAAAAGTGCATCAGGCGCAAGAGCCTACTTGTGCAGAAATCGGGTGGGAAGAATACGAAACCTGTGAAAGAGAAGGTTGCGGTTATTCTACTTACAAAGAAATTTCTGCAACAGGTGAACATACTTGGGATGAAGGTGTAATAACCATAGAGCCCACTTGCACAGAAAAAGGTATAAAAATCTTTACCTGTACTTCATGCAATACGGCAACACGTACAGAGCCAATTGAAATTATTGACCATGAATTTTCTGAAGATTGGATGTATGATGAGAACAATCATTTCCTTAAATGTTCTTGCGGAGAAATTAAAGATAACGCTAAACACGTGCCTGTTCAAGATAAAACAGGTAATACTGTATGCAAAATATGCGACTATATAATTAATGAGATATCTGGGCTTGCCTTTAATACACTTACTGTTAATGGTACTAATGTTTATGGTAAGGTTAACAATGCCACCGAAGTTTTTTCCTTTATAAACGAGGTTGAAACTTTTGGTAAAATAAAATACATTATTTCGTTGGATGTTTACGGTGCTCAAACGGTAATCAGCAAAACAATTCCGCTTAAAGATGGCGACAATGTTGTTTATCTTATCGAAATGCTTGACGATGAGCCTATCGAAATATATACTGTGACCGTACGCCGCCGCCCAATGCATAACGTAACGTTTAATGAAAACGGAGGGGCAGCAGTTAGTAATCAATTGGTTGAAGAAGACCATTTTGCAACTGCACCTGAAACTTCAAGGGCAGGCTATCAGTTTGTTGAGTGGGATTATAATTTTGAATCGCCTATTGTAAGCGACACAACTATAAACGCTATTTGGGAAGCAAACACCGATACAAAATATACTGTAAATTACTATTGGCAGAATGTTGAAGACGATAATTACACTTTGCATGAAACTCTAAATTTAACAGGAACAACGGACACTATAGCAACTGCTGAAATTAAGGTATATGAACACTTTACCCCCGTAAAACAAACAGTATCGGGCAATATTTCAGGTGATGGAAATCTTGTTTTAGAAGTTCATTATACAAGGAATGCATACACTTTGACTACGGAGGATTCTTATGGCTCTATCACTAATGTCGGTACGTATAAATACGGAAAAGAAATTGTTTCCGCTGCAACTCCTTATTTAGGTTGTGAGTTTTTGGGTTGGTATTGCAGCGATGTATTACTTTCATCAGAAACAACCTATGCGTTTAAAATAGATTGTAACGTTACTGCAAAATTTCAAGTAAAAGAGGAAATGGCTAATTTTACTTTTACTTCCACCCAAACAACTTGCATAATCACAGGAATAAAAGAAAAAACTGTAACGTCAATAGTTGTTCCCAATTACGTTACTTCTATTGGTAGTTCTGCGTTCTATAGTTGTGATAGTTTGACAAGCGTTACAATTGGCAATGGTGTAACTTCTATTGGTAGTTATGCGTTCTCTGGTTGCAGTAGATTAGTTGAAGTTATAAATAAATCATCATATATTACGCTGGAGAAAGGTAGTTCAAATAACGGCTACGTAGCGTATTATGCTTTGGCAGTATATAATAGTGGAGATGCGTTTACTGGAACAAAGCTTTCTAACGACAACGGATATATTATTTACACAGACGGGCAAGAAAAGATTTTAGTTGGATATAATGGAACGGAAACAGATTTAACGTTACCTTCCTTTATAACAAAAATCAATCAATATGCGTTCTATTATTGCAGTAGTTTGACAAGCGTTGTAATTCCTGATAGCGTAACATCTATCGGTGATGCTGCGTTCTTTCGTTGTAGTAGTTTGATAAGCGTTGTAATCCCTGATGGTGTAACTTCTATTGGTGAAGATGCGTTCTATAATTGCAGTAGCTTGACAAACGTTGTAATCCCTGACAGTGTAACTTCTATTGGTAGTTCTGCGTTCTCTGGTTGCAGTAGTTTGACAAGTATTGTAATTCCTGATAGTGTAACTTCTATTGGTTGTTATGCGTTTTATAATTGCAGTAGTTTGACGAACATTATATTTGAAGATACAAGCACGTGGTATACAACAACATACACTTCAAATTGGCAAAATAAAACTGGTGGAACGCAGACAAACGTAACTAACTCATCCACCAACGCAACTTATTTTAAATCGACATACGACGACTATTATTGGTATAAACTGTAGGGTGGAAAGATAGGCTAATAAACATTTATGGCGGGTTTACCCCTCGTCGCAACCCGTGTTTTTGTCAACCACTTGCCTTTGCAAGGGTTTGACTTTTCGCACGGTTGCTCCTCTTCCCTAAAATTTTTTGCTTCGCAAAACCTTTTTGGGAGCCCTTTTCGTGTTGGTTCGGAACCGCAAAGGACGTGAGCTTAAATTTCTTTTCACAAGCAAAAAAAGCAGATTAGGCTTTTGCCTACTCTGCTTTTTTTGTATAAAGATTACGAAAAAGATATTTTTTGCGTTTTGCATTAGGGTTTCGAACTCAAACCGATTTTAGTGAAATATTCGGCGCCCGCCGAATGTGAAATAATTTCCTTACGGAAATTGTGAAATATCTCACTTTGTTCGATGTGAAATGAAATTCGCCTCCTCACATTTGCGAAGCAAATATTTCACAGCGAAGCTAT
>JAFVXM010000076.1 GCA_017501205.1 Clostridia bacterium | reverse complement strand
TTGTTTTCGGTGCTGTTTACGGTAGCATCGCACGAGGCGATAACGGTTTGCTCTCCGTTAACGTTTTTAGCGAGCACAGCCTTGCCGTTTTCGGTATAGAAAGCGTAGTACTCCGCGTTTGCATTTACAAGGTTTTGCGTTTGAGGAAGATTATGCAAAAATACTATACCCTGCTTTTCACCTGCCTCGGTTACAGCGAGGGTTGCAGCTACGGTATCCTCAACGTTGGTGAATATTTCAGGGGAAAGCGCAACGGGGCTTGCAAGGGCTGCCTTGACGGTTGCGTTTGAATTGCCAACGGTAACAACGTTGCCATTTACGGCTGCATCGCCCTCGGTAACCGTCCACACCCAGTTGGATTCGCCGCCTAAATCAACGGTTTCTCCGTATTTTACCGTCTTCTCCTCAACTGCTATGCCAACAACCGTGAGGGTAAACGTCTTTCTCAAATAATAGAGCTTTAAGGTATTGCTTCCCTCTTTAACGGTTAAGGAAGCGACGTTGTTTGCGTTTTCACTATCAAACACAAAGCCCTCTTTTTCTACGGTGGTGGCACTTACGGCAGTGCCCACCTTTTCGCTTGCCGTTTCGGTAAGAGCCTCATCTACGTCAAATCCGCCAAACAGATCCTCAAAGTAATGCTCAACGGTATAATCGGCATACACGTCTTCGCTTGCGGAATCAGAGCTGCCTTGAGAGGCTCCGCCCTGAGAAGAGCCGGATTGCACACCGCCCTTATCGCACCCGCCAAAGCACGCAAGCGAAAGCGCTATCGCGCCGACGAGCCACGCAAAAAGTATCCTTTTTTTCATAACAGTTCTCCTATTTTTTTGGATTATCATCTTTTTTTTATTTTACCAAAACCGAGGTTTCATGTCAATATACTTTTGTTGCGTGTTTTTTCACAAAAAAAACGCCCTTCTATCGAAGAGCGTTTTGATTTTAATTTCTTATTCGTAAACTACGAAAGAGCAGGAATAAGTGGTGGTAACGGTCTTAACGGTGCCGTCGTTCAATTCCATTTCGAAGTATACGGTAGCAGTTGCGCTGTGACCTACAAGATAAGAAAGGGGAGCGTATGCATAATCTTCAACGAAGAGTCTGATGAAGTGCTCGCCAACGTGGTGCTTAAGACCAGCCTTATCGGTGAGGTGATAGTTCTCAAGAGTATCGGTTGCGCCGTTGTCAGCTTCGATTTCAGCCCTTTCAACGTCAGCAAACATTTCCTGGAAGATAGCGCAAACGCCGGTATCAGCAAAATTACGGATAAGATCGTTTTCGTCAACGATAACGAAGGTAGCGTGGTTGGTGGACTCATTGTAGGTTACAGAAGAAATACCCATGGTTTCGGGGTTAAGACCTTCAAGAACCTTAACGAGAGCTTCACCGATTCTAACGTCAACCTCTTCGAGGTAAGCGTCGATATAATCGTTGATAGTGAAAACGCCTGCGATGTTGGATTTGAGCTCCTTCAAAGCAACTTCCATTTTGCTCTTTGCAGCAACGGAACCGATAGCTTCTTCAAACTCAGCTACAAAGCCTTCGATAGCTGCCCATTCCTCTGCAGAGTAAGCACTCTGATCGAGAGTCTGAACAAATTCGTTACCCTTTGCAATGTACTCTTCTCTTCTGGAAGCGGTTTTATCAGCAAGATTACATGCACTTACAGATGCAACCAATGCAACAGCGAGAACGAGCGTGAAAATTTTTACGATCTTTTTCATAATGTTTCTCCTTATTATTATGTTGCGCGCATATACATACGCACATTATAGATTGCTTGGTTATTATACAATTTTTTACATTATCTGTCAAGGAATTTTTTATACTTTTTTTATCCATTTTACATATTCCTTTCACAATATTTTATTTTCTCACCACAAAAAACATTACTTGTCCCCGTTGCATTACTTTTTCGCCAAGTACAATTAGTGCCCTTTTTCACGCATAAAGCTCAATTTTTTTACCTTAAAAATTTCTTTGAAAAAATTTTTTTTCAAATATTGTTTTTTACCCTAAAAACGCTTGAAAAATTTTATAAAAAGTTCTAAAATAACGCTGTTCGATATTAAAAAATGATAATATAAAAAGTTTTTGGAGTATATAGGAGTAATAAGATCATGAATTTGCTGTTATCTACACCTCTTTCCACCCAGCTGCAAACTGTGCTGAGCCTTGCAATTGCAATGGCTGTGGGCCTGCTTCTCACGAGGCTGATGAAGGTTTTAAAGCTCCCCAACATAACGGGCTACCTTCTCGCCGGCCTTATCGTGGGGCCGCACGTTTTCAACTTTATCGGCTCGGAAAACGGAGAGATGTTCAACCTGTTTAAGCTTGAGGGCACGAAGAGCCTTATAGGAACGGAAACCTTCACAAACGGCAGCCTCATAACGACGGTTGCTCTCGGCTTTATCGCGTTTTCAATAGGCTCGTCGTTTGAGCTGAAGCAGATGAGGTCACTTGGCAAGAGCGTTACGGTGATAACCGTTTTTCAGGCTGTTGCCACCGCACTTCTCGTAGACCTTGCCCTCATTGTCCTTCATCTTATAAATAAGGAGCTTTGCCCCCTGCCCGTTGCGATAATGCTGGGTGCGATAGCAACGGCAACCGCACCTGCCGCAACGCTTATGGTTGTTAAGCAGTACAAGGCAAAGGGCCCGGTTACGAGCACCCTGCTACCCGTTGTTGCTATGGACGATGCCGGTGGCCTAATGATATTTGCAATAAGCTTTTCAATAGCAAAGGTGCTGGTTAGCGGCACAAATCTCACGGTTGAAAGCGCACTTTTAGAGCCTCTTTTTGAAATTGTAGGCTCGCTCACGCTTGGCGCGGCACTCGGCGCACTTGTTTCGCTCTCCATGCTGTTCTTTAAAAGCAGGGCAAACAAATTCGGCTTCGTAATCGCATCGGTATTTATCGGCGTTGCTCTATCCGATATGTGGAACCTCTCCAGCCTTCTCGTGTGCATGATGATAGGCGCGATGTACTGCAATCTTCACAGAGAGGACGCAAAGCTCAACAACTTCTCCGAGCGTTGGACAGCCCCCCTCTTCATGCTCTTCTTCGTCGTATCGGGCGCAGAGCTCAACCTCTCGATAATCCCCGCTGTTGGAGTTATCGGTATCATTTACCTCGTTGTAAGATGCTGCGGTAAATACTTCGGCGCGTTCTTGGGTGCAAAGGTAGTTAAGGCTGATAAAAACGTCAGGAACTACCTCGGCTTAACCCTCTTCCCCCAAGCCGGCGTTGCAATAGGTATGGCAACCATGATAGTTGCTGAATTTGCAAACACCGAATTTGCGGCAATAGGCACGCAGGTAAACACCGTAGTTCTCTGTGCAACCCTCGTTTACGAGTTATTCGGCCCCGTAATCACCAAGATTGCCCTCACAAAGGCAGGCGAGATCAAGCCCGATATCGTACAGGAAGAGGTTGTGGATCACCACTTCGTATTCCCAATGAAGGCGCTTGAGGAAAATAATCTCATACATGCCGAGGAGCAGGCTTCGGAGCCTGACGGCGAAAAACAGCAATCCTGAAACAAACCTTTAAATAAACAAAACCCCTTAAAACGCGTGTTTTAAGGGGTTTTTATTATTAACTTAATTATATCGACATCAAAAGCAGCATCGCAAGAGAGTAGTAAACGCAAACTGCAACGAGATCGTTTACGGTTGTAATCAACGGGCCGGATGCAACTGCGGGATCGATCTTTAGCTTTTTAAATATCATAGGTATCATCGTGCCGAAGAACGAGGATGCCGTCATCGCGGCAACCATAGCCGCCGATATACACGCTGCTGCCAGCCAAGGCGTGGGTGAGTTATGCGTAAAATGCAGATACGCGCCGGACGCCACAAACGCTATTGCGCCGATAATAAGGCCGTTGAGCAAGCCCACGCGAACCTCCTTAAGCACCAGCTTGAACGAGGTTTTTGCATCGAGATCCTCATCGCTGAGCACGCGGATCGTTACAGCAAGCGACTGCGTTCCCACGTTGCCCGCCATACCGAGTATCATAGATTGAAAGAACACGAGGTATGCGAGCTTATCTATAACCCCATCGAACAGTCCAACCACGGTAGATACGCCGAGCGCAAGGAACAAAAGTATGACGAGCCACGGCAAACGCTTTCTCACCGATTTTACGGTGGGCTCCTTCATATCCTCCTCCTCGGAAAGACCTGCGAGCTTTGCATAGTCCTCACCGAGCTCCTCATCCACCACTTCAACGATCTCCGAGCTGGTAATTACGCCAATAATCTTATTATCGTTATCGAGCACGGGGATAGAGTCCTCAGAGTAGCCCTTTAAGTCCTCAATACAGTCGGCAATGCTCTCCGTTGCGTAAACGTACGGATAGGATTCCATTATTATCTCGTCAAGCGCCTGGGTGGATCTCGCAATAACGAGGTCGCGCAGATCCATGGCACCGCAGAACGCCTCGTTCTCATCGAATACGTAGATGGTTGAAATGTTATCGTTTTCCGCAGCCTGCTCTATAACGCTGCGCATCGCTTGCTTTATGGTAAAGCCGGCAGACACGGCGATAAAGTTTGTGGTCATACGGCTACCGATAACGTCCTCGTCGTACGAGGTGATCATCTCGATATCCTCAACCGCCTCCTCATCCATAAGGTCGATGATCTCTCGGCGGGTATCATCCTCCAGCTCCTCAAGAACGTCAACGGCATCGTCGGCATCCATGTTCTCAATAATGTCTGCCGCCTGCTCGGTGTCTATCTCGGCTATGTAATCCTCAACGTTTTCAAGATAGGAGAAAACGTCTGAAATCTCGTCGTCTGAAAGTATGCGGTAGAGCTTTTTTCTCTCAGTTTCCGAAAGTGAGCCGAATACTGAAGCAATATCGTTTTCGTGATAATCGGCAAGTATCTCATGCAGCTGCTCGGTAGAAATATCACTTTTTATCGCGGCAACAAGCTCTTCCTCGTAATCTCGCTTTGGGGGCACGATCTCCGTTTCTATTTCTTCTTCAAGTTTTTCAATATCCTTTTCTTCCATAACGCACCTCCCTACGAGTTAATTTATAATTTTAGTATTTAATCATTTTTACAATACAACATCAAATCGTTTGCGGCCCTTAAAACCACACCCGCCTTAACGTTAGAATAATGGCACAGCAGCTTTATTGCCTTGTTTTGAATCATCAGAGGATAGTCCACCGCTTCAAGCTCGTCATAGCCGTAATGCGAAAGATCCGAAAGCATGGCAAGGGTGTTTGGATTGACCTCAACATCCAGGCTTTCACGGCAATTCTCACACACGGCAGAGCCTATGTTAAAATCGAAGAAAGCCCTGTTTTTCAGCGTTTTACGGCACTTTGCACACGCGTTAACAGAAAGCTCGTAGCCGGAAAGAGCAAGCCCCTCAAGCAAGAATTTACTAAGCGCGATCTTTGGGGATACCTCAGTATAGCACAGGGTTTTTAAAAAGCCCATCAGCGAAATGAACAACTCTCGGCCATCCATGCCCTCTTGCATAAAGCTGCCCACAAACTCAAGCGCAACTGCACCCGTGTAAAACTTGGTGATGTTTTCCCTTATGGGGTAAAAGCTTTCGATAATATCGGCGGAAATAACCGAACGCTTATCGCCCTTCACCCTTAAAACGTACTCACAAAAGCAGAACGGCTGTGCGGCAAACTTTAGCTTTGCCCCTGCCCGCTTTACTCCTCTTATAGCGGCAGAAACAACGCCGTTCTCAAGCGAAAACAGCGTCAAGATCTTGTCGTTATCCTTATAATCAACGGCTCTTAAAACCACCGCACGACATTTTTCTTCCATAAAAAGCCGCCTAAAACGCGTGTTTTAAGGGGTTTTTCTTAAAACACTACTTTAATTTTTTATACAGCAGATAATATGACAGCTTGCCTGTTTTTTCAAACATTGCCCAAGCCGCCTCTGCAGGATCAGGGCTGTTTTGCCCATTTGCTTTAAAACCGTTTTTCATATCCGTCCTCCGCAAGCAGTATATGCAATGGGGGCGGAAATATACTATTGCCCCGCCAAAACAGAGCGGGCACAGTGACAGTTTACCTCAAAACTCTTTGTTAGATTACCCAGTTACCGTCAACGAATACGGCGATCTCCTCTCCACTCTCCGTGGTTGCGGTTATGGAGAGGTCTGCGGTGCCCACCATAAAGTCAACGTGCTGCAACGAGTCGTTAAGACCTGCTGCCGCAAGCTCGTCCTTAGACATGTTCACGCCGTTTTCAAGGCAAGCGGGGAAAGCCCTGCCGATTGCAAAGTGGCAGCTTGCATTTTCATCAAAAAGCGTTTCATAGAAAAGCGCCTTAAGATTTTGTATGGGCGAATTATAGCCGATGATAGCTATCTCGCCAAGGTAATGAGAGCCCTCGTCCGTTTCGATTATCTGCTTTAAGGTTTCGTAGCCCTTTTCTGCCTTATAATCTACAATACGGCCTTTTTCAAAGGTTATCGAGAAGTTTTCAATTATAACGCCGTTGCGAACCAAGGGCAAAGCGGATACCAACGTGCCCTCTGCCGTGTTCTTATCGGGCGAGGAGAACACCTCTTCCGTGGGGAGGTTTGCGGTGAAATCTAAGCCGTCAAGGCTCTTTTCCACAGCGCCCGTAAACATATAGCCCTTGGGCATTCCGATAGTGAAATCCGTGCCTATGCTGTTTTTATAGTGGAAGGTTTTAATCTTTGCATCGTTGAGGAATTTGCTGCGGCGGGCGAGGTTTTCCTGATGCTGCTTCCATGCGGCAAGATAGTCCTCCTCGTCAAGGCGGAGAGTTTTATGAACGTACTCCCACTGCTTATCAAGCGCCTCATCCTCATTGAGATCGGGGAACATCTGCTTTGCCCAGTACTTATTGGGATATGCTGCCAAGCACCAACGAGTTTTGTTTATGCCCGTGGATTCGCGGAAGCGCATAAGTGCCTTTCCGCTCGCCTTGCTTCTCTCTCCGACAAGGACGGGATCAACGTCCTTCAAAAGGCCCGGAATTTCCGAGAGCAGGCAGATGTAAACGCCTTTGTTTTCAAGTATGTAATCCCTTGCAGCAACAACATGTGCGGGAATATTCGTTAAGGTTTCAAGGCTCTCGTACTGATACGCGAGCTTGCCTATCTTTGCGTCGCTCCAAAGCGTCATAACCTGGCTTGCACCGTTTTTATAAGCTTCCTCGGCGATAGCCTCTGCAAGCTCCGCAGCCATAACGGGCGATGCGATTGCAACCATCTCGCCCTTTTGTAAATTTGCACCCTGCTTTACGATAAGCTCTGCATACTGTTTAAGTTTTCTGTCCATAGTTTTATCTCCTGCGCGCGTGCGCTTAATATTTTTTTATTATTATAATATTTTTTTTAAGGATTGTCAACCGCAGTTTAAACAGACATCAAAAAAAGCGGGAAAAATCCCGCTTTTAATCAGCACCCAAAGCAATCCTCAAGATGCAGTAGCACCGCTCCCTGCTTTGCCTTACACAGAGGGCATATCTCCCACGCGCAATTCGAGGTAGCCTCGTAGCCGCAATCACCGCATTTCCACTTGATAGGTTCATCCCTGCAATAGAGTGTGCCGTCCTTCATTTGGTTGTAAAGCTGCGTAAAAAGCGCCTTGTGGCAGGTTTCCACCTGAATGATATTGTTGTAAAGTGCGGCAATCTGCTTAAAGCCCTCCTCCTCGGCTATCCTTGCAAATTCCGGATAAATAAGCTCTGCCTCGTGCTTTTCATCCTCGGCGGCAAGGCGGAAGTTTTCAAGAAGGTCCCACTTCTGCTTGAACGGATATCCGGCATCAATATCTATATTCTTTATCTCCTTTTCGCCGGCCTGCTGAATAAAGGTGTAAAACATACGGGCGTGATTGAACTCGTTGTATACAACCTTGTCAACCACCTCTGCAAGGGCCTTGTAGCCCTGTTTGCGCGCACCGTATTCGATAAACTCGTACCTTACACGCGCCTGACATTCCCCCGCAAACGACTTTGCAAGGTTTGAATAAGTTTTGCTGTTTATTAACTCCATAATCGTAGCCTCCTAATTTTATTATCACTAAAAATCGCTTAATTATGCGCGATAAAGGGCTCTTATACAAAAAAAGACAGGGCTGAAATACAGCCCTGCCTTTATGGGAAAGATAATATACCGTTATCTGTGTGATCAATAATTTTCGCTTCTTACTTCAAAGTAGCTCTGGGGATGATCGCATACCGGGCAGATATCGGGTGCGTTCTTGCCGGTAAGGATGTGACCGCAGTTGCGGCATTCCCAAGTTTTTTCCTCAGGCTTTGCAAACACCTGATTCTCCTCAACGTTCTTAAGGAGTGCGCGATATCTTTCTTCGTGTGACTTTTCAATAGCGGCAACAGCACGGAATTTAGCAGCGAGCTCGAGGAAACCCTCCTCCTCTGCTTCTTTTGCAAAGGTATCGTACATATCAGTCCACTCGTAGTTTTCGCCAAGAGCAGCAGCTAAAAGGTTAGCAGGGGTGTTGCCCAGCTCTCCAAGCTCCTTAAACCACATCTTTGCGTGTTCCTTTTCGTTTTCAGCAGTCTTCAAAAAGAGCGCGGATATCTGCTCGTATCCCTCTTTTTTAGCCACGGACGCAAAATACGTATACTTGTTGCGTGCCTGTGATTCGCCTGCAAAAGCAGCCTGAAGATTAGCCTGAGTTTTGGTGCCTTCATACTTGTTTTTCATTTCCGATATCTCCTTTTCTCCTATGATTTCATTTTTGTCTCCCCTTGCTTTGCATCTGGGGCATACGGGCTCAACACCCTCTTTTGCTTCGAAAACCTCTCCGCAAATTTTGCATTTGTAAATTAACGTTTTAGCCATTTTTATTTCCTCCAAACAAGCCTTGCTTGTAAATTATTTTTAAATTAGCCGTCTTTTTCGCAGGTTATTAGTTGTTTTTCAATACAATCCCTGCAAACGCCCCTCACGCTTAAGGCGGAGCATCCAACCCTGAAGCCTATCTCGCCCAAAAGGTATTTATCAAATCTGCTATCCTTAAACGCAAAGTCAGTTACTCTACCGCAAATTTCACAAACGGCGTGTGCGTGCGGCGTGTGAATATAATCGTAACGGCAAATGCCCTCGGGTGTGGTTATCTTGATTACCTCGCCGCTATCCACAAGCAGGCCAAGATTTCTGTAAACCGTTCCGCGAGCTACCCTATCATCCTGAAGCCTCACACGCTCTAAGATTTCCTCTGCGGTGGGATGGCTTCGGCTGGCAGAAAGTATATTCAGTATCATTTCTCTTTGCCTTGAGTAGTTCATTTTGCCCTCCGAAATTAGGACTAATTCTTAATTTCAATAACATTATACCACATCTGAAAAATTTGTCAAGGATTTTTTCAAACTTTTTTTAAATTTTTTTGAAAAATTTTATTCATTTCACTTGCCCCCTTTTAATATATGTATTACAATTATATACGTAGCGCGCAGCGCACGTCATATTATAATATAAAAAGAGGGATTTTTTATGGAAAAATACGCTTGGACCGCTAAGATCAAAGAAGGCAAAAAGGAAGAATACATCAAACGCCATAACGAAATATGGCCGGAGCTTGTGGAGCTTTTGAAGAGTGCCGGTGTTTGCAATTATACCATTTGGGCTGACGGCAACACTCTTTTTGGCTATTACGAATGCGAAAAGGGCGTTGAGTACGCTGCACGCGTTCAGGCAGAAAGCCCGGTAGTTGACAGGTGGAACGAGTACATGAAGGACGTTATGGAAATGGTTATGGACCCCGTAACGGGCGCACAGCCGCTACTTGTTAAGGTTTTCACTCTTGACTGATTTTTAAGCCGCTCTGATTTTAGGGCGGCTTTTATATTGCAAAAAAAAACGGACCTAGATACATATACGGAAACATTTACGAAAAAAATACGCTTATTTGCGATAAAACGTTATGCTTTTTTAACATTTTTGTATTATAATATATATTAAATGATAATATATATTATTCTTAACATATAATCTATGGTTTGGAGAGCGAAATGAAATTTCTAAAAGCAATTTTCAAACGACCTGTGACGGTCTGTATAATAACGGTAGTCTGTATGGCGCTCGGTTTTTTTGCCACGGGGCAAATGAAAACCAATCTTCTGCCGGATATAGCTTATCCTGCCCTCGGCGTAACCATCCCCTACCCCGGCGCAAGTGCGGAAACCTGTGACGAGGACGTTCGCCCCTTGATGGAAAACAGCTTAAAGACGTTGAGCGGAGTAAAGAGCATTACTACGCAATGCGTGGAGCATGCTTCGGTTGCGCTCGTTTTATTTGATTACGGTACGGACATCGACAAAAAGATAAATGAAATTAAGGACAAATTCGCCTTGGTTCAATTCCCGTCCTCCTGTTACGACGCAATCTACACGAAGGTAGATTTTAACGGCATGGCGGTTGCAACCGTGGCGGTTTGCAATCCGGACGATCCTCAAAGCAACTACGAGGCTGCAAGCAAGCTTAAGGACAAGCTTCTCGCCATAGAAAACGTGGGATCGGTAAACGTGGTTGGCGTTCCTGAGGACGAGATACTGATAACCCCCATAAACGGGCTTGAGATAACGAGCGCGCTCATAATCCAAACGCTTATGACCAACGACCAGCTCGACCTGCCGCTAGGCACGCTTGAGCAAAACGGAGAATCAGTTGCTTACAGAAACGAATCCTCGGCCGAAACCATTGAGGAAATATCGGCAACACCCATAGAAATTCCCCTGCCGGAAGGGCTGTACTCCTCGCTCGTAACGGCAAAAGCCGCATTTAACTTTGTTCAGAGCACCTCGTCTGCCCAAATGATACAGACGAGGGACGAGCTTAAAAAGTACTACGACGCAATACTCAACGTCCAAACATCATCCGGGCAGGACGTTCTCGACGAGCTTGAGGGTATAGTTCCGTTTGACGATATTCACAAAACGCTGACCGACCTCGGCTACACGGAGATCGCGGATGCGGTGCTTAAATTGCACGATTATCTTAAGGAAAACCCCGAGATTCTCAACCCCGCAAGCGAGGCCATAATCGCCGCGCAAAGGGAGATAAAGGAGAGATTCCCCGAAAGCTACTGGGAAAAATACGACGCGGTAATAGCCTTTAAGCAGAGCCGCGAATACTATAACGACATAACGGGTGAAACTGTGCAGGACGAGCTTTTGCCATCCGACTACATAGAGCTTTTAAACGCGATTGAGCTGGAGCTTCCGCTTAAGGCATCGAGCGATCTCATCGCGTTTATAATGAAAACCGAGCTGCCCGCCGATGCTGCTGCCGATGCTGATGGAAACGTTAAGCTCTTCGTCCGCGTGAGCGATATTGCCAAGGTGACGACGAAAACCGAGTTTCCCTCAAAATCCTACTATAACGGCGCGCCGTCGGTAACCCTTCAGGTATACGGTATTTCGGGGGCAAACACCACAGCCATTTCCGAGGCGGTTAAAAAAGAGGTTGAAAGCAGCACCGACCTCGAGGCAAGCATCATCCTTTTGGACGATCAGGCACAGTTTATAAATGACAGTATAAGCAACGTTGTTTCATCAATGCTTATAGGTGGCGTGCTCGCGATAATAGTTATTTATCTGTTCCTTAAAAAGGTGAGAACGTCGCTGATAATCGGCGTTACGATGCCTTTCTCCGTGCTTTGCACGCTGGTTTGTCTGTACGCAATGGGGCTTACCCTCAACATGGTAACGCTTGGCGGACTTGCCGTGGGAATAGGCATGCTTGTAGATAACAGCATAGTGCTTATAGAAAGCATCACGTTTGAGCGCGAGCGAGGCAAGCCCACGTTTGAAGCGGCGGTAGACGGAACGCGATCGGTTGCGGGATCACTGCTCGCATCCACACTGACGTCCATCTGCGTATTCTTCCCCATCTTGTTCACCACAGGTCTTACGGAAATGATTTTTGCCGATATGTCCTGGTCGGTAATATTCTCCATTTCCTTCTCTTTGATAGTTGCGCTTACGGTTATCCCCACCCTTTACTGCCTGGTATACGGCGATAAGCTGATGCTTACAGGAAAGCTGCTTGAGGTATATGGCAGAAAAAAGGCGGCAATAGAGGCGCGCAAGCTTGAAAAAGCTAAAAAAGCCCCGCAAAACGCACAAAATCGCGTAGGCTTGGGCGAGCGCATTATGATCGCGTACGAGAAAATTCTCCGCGGAGCGTTGCGCTTCCGCTGGCCCGTACTCATCGTGGCACTGGTAATTTTTGCAGGCAGCATGGCTCTTGCCTTCGCAACGGGCACGGAATTTTTGCCTTCAGTTGATCAGCGCACGATAGAGGTTAGAATAAGCTTTGCCGCGTCGGACAAGCTTGACTACTGCGAGGAGCAAACGCTTGACATTTACAACGATCTGCTCGCTTCAATTCCGGACGTTCAGTCCCTCTCCGTCAGCGTTGGCAAAAACGGACTTACAGCAACATCCGTTTCGGGCATAATAAGAGTTCTTCTTAATGAGAACGCAAAGGACACCACCGCCGTTTTAGAGGACGTGCGCGCGGTTACCGATAAATACGAGCTGGAAACCACCGTAACCGAGGTTGACGGCGTGCTTGCAGCGCTTATGAGCGGAATAGGCGGGCTGAGCAATATCAGCGTTTCCATCGCAGGCGACGACGTTGAAACGCTTAAGCTCATTGCTAAAGACGTGCGCGCAGCCGCGTACGCCGAGCACGGATACTTTAAAAATATTACGGACAACCTTACCGACGAGGCGCTCGAATACCGCATTACGCTGGACAAAATGCTCTGTTTACAAAACGGCATTGACTACACCGCGGCGGTTGCCACCCTCAGGGTTGGAATTGCAGGGCATACCGCCTGCACGGCACAGATAGGCGAAAACACCGTGGACGTTACCGTGAGGTTTGCAGACGGCGCGATAACGGATTATTACGAGGGTATTGAAAACCTCGTTCTGGGCGCAAACGGCTCCGAACCCATTACTCTCGGCGACGTTGCAACCATAACCCCCACTTACGTAAGGACTGTTATAAAGAAGGAAAACGGCAAGGAAATAATGACGCTTTCCGTTGAAACGGCAGGCATTGATAACGGAACCGCCGCCACCGAATTTAACAGAATAGTTGAAGGCGTGCTTAAAAATTACGACGGCTACGAATTCCAGGAAAGCGGCGTAAACTACTACCTCTCCGAGGTTTTCGATGGGCTTACAATCTCGATTATCGTTTCCTTCCTGTTACTGTTTGCAGTTATGGCGTGCCAGTTTGAATCCCTCAAAAAGCCGTTTATCGTAATATTTGCAATCCCCTTCACCTTCACAGGAGGCTTCCTTGGATTAGTGCTTACGGGAACTACCCTCAACGTCGTTTCGTTCGTCGGTCTTATAATGCTTATGGGCGTTGCCGTAAACGACGCGATAGTGCTTATCGACCACGTTGCACAGTTTGAAAAGGAAGGACTCTCAGGCACAGAGGCCATAATTGCAGGCGCAAAATCCAGATGGCGCGCTATATGGATGACCACACTCACCACCGTGCTTGCGCTCTTCCCTCTCGCACTTGCAATAGGCGACGGAGCAGAGCTTATGAAGCCGCTTGCAATAGTGGTTATCGGCGGCCTTACCCTCTGCACAGTGGTTACTCTTGTTTTGATCCCCGTTATGTACTCAATCGTTAACGGAAGGAAAAAGAAAAACGCCGCAAAAAGCGATGCCGAAGATGCCGAAAAAGAAGCGACGGTAACAGCCGAGCCAAACCTATAAAAACAATAAATATCCCCGCGTGAAAACGCGGGGTATTTCATATGCGGGCGAAGCCCTATGCTACCAGCTACCCTCTACAAGGGTATTGAGGTCTGCCATTTGCATATTACTCCTTGAACGGGCTATCCGGATAATCTATCCGTAGCTGTTCCCCGAGTTTATCTTCTTTCAACTGATTCTCTATATACTCTTTTATCTTTTGAGTATTTTTTTCCTACTGTATCGACATAGTATCCTTTGCACCAAAATTCTCTATTCCGATATTTGAATTTGAGATTCCCCCATTGCTCATATATCATTAGACTACTTTTACCTTTGAGATACCCTACGAATCCTGAAAC
>JAFVXM010000075.1 GCA_017501205.1 Clostridia bacterium | reverse complement strand
ACGCCGTGCTCACACCAGATAGGTCTGATCTCTTTAAGCTTTCTGCCATCGGGACGAACCTCGTTGTTGGTGATCTTTGCGCGAACCTTTTCTTTAGTTATATAATAGAGAGAATCCTTAAGCTCTCTCTCCATGCCCTCGAACTCCTCTGCGAAGTGCTCGAGAACGTCCTTCTCAACCTCATCCTGACGTGACTGACGAACCTCTCTATCGAAGGTATCAAGTGCCCAGTCAAGCTTCCCGGATGCGTAAGCGCGAACCTTTGCATCGAGATCCTCGGGAACGTGATAGAGCTCCATTTCGATCTTCTTCTTGCCGACCTCGGCAACGATGCCCTCAATGAAAGCGCACTGCTTTTTGATCTCCTCATGACCGAAGAGGATAGCGCCAACCATCTCGTTATCGTCGATTTCCTTAGCGCCTGCTTCTACCATCATGATGGCGTCCTTCGTGCCGGAAAGGTAAAGGCTGAGGGTGCTTCTCTCCCTCTGTGCGCTATCCGGATTGATTACGTACTGACCGTCAACGATACCAACGAGAACGGAGCCGGTAGGACCTGCAAAGGGTATATCGGAAATACTGAGCGCGATAGAGCTACCGAGCATTGCGAAAGGCTCGGGATTGATATTCATATCAACGGAAAGAGCCGTTGCCGTAACGGTTACGTCGTTAAACAAGCCCTTGGGGAAAAGCGGCCTGATGGGACGGTCGATAAGCCTTGAAGTAAGGATTGCCTTATCACTTGCCCTGCCCTCTCTCTTCTTGAAGCCACCGGGGATTTTACCGATAGCATACATCTTTTCTTCATAATCAACGGAAAGGGGGAAGAAATCCATTCCGTCACGGGGCTTTTCGCTCATGACGGTATTGACCATAACCACGGTCTCTCCGCAACGTACTATACACGAGCCGTTTGCCTGCTGTGCATACTTGCCTGTTTCGACGATAACTTCTCTACCGCCGATCTCAGTTTTGAAAACCTTAAAATTTTCTAACATCTTGTCTCCTTTTACATGCTCTGATTCTATATGGACGGATGCGGCTTCTTTCCTTTATTTGCCGCCCCGAATATTAACTTGATGATACAAAACGGATGGATAATATTTGCTGCCAAATCGGATGCGCCTCCGAAAACCGATACTGGCAGGCTTTAAAAAAATGGGGGCGTGAAAAAACGCCCCCGATAAACTCTGAATAATTTGTACGCTAAAACGGCTCTCGGGCGTTCCCTTTATATTAAGGAAACCTATTACTTCCTTAAACCGAGTTTTGCAATAAGTGCTCTGTAGCCTTCAAGATCAGTCTGCTTGAGATAGTCAAGAAGACCTTTTCTCTTACCAACCATTTTGAGAAGACCGCGACGGGAGTGCTTGTCTCCGGGGTTGCTTCTAAGATGCTCGTTGAGGTGGTTGATTCTCTGAGTTAAGAGTGCGATCTGAACTTCGGAAGAACCGGTATCACCTTCGTGCCTTGCATACTGGTTAATGATTGACTGCTTAAGTTCTTTTTCCATTTTGTTATCCTCCATTTGTTATTGCCACCTTGGGCTATACGCCATACCACGGAGCAATGCGTCAGAGTTCCCGCAAAGCCAAGCGGCAGGTACTTTAAAATATTAACATATTTTATCAAGATTGTAAACTGTTTTTTATCGGTTTTATGCCGAAATAGACATTTTTTTGGATAATTTTTTTTATTTTACGCCAAAAAGCTCTCTCTTTGCGTCAACAATAACCGCAACCTTTTCAATATAGGTTTTTATATCCTTGGGTGCGCCGTACCTTTCAATGCGGTTTTCCTCGGGGAAAACCCTCTTTGAAACGGCGTTTGCTCCGCACGCTACGTTCTGGGCTATCTCCTCCATTATATCCACGTTATAAACGCAGACCTTTCCCGGGAGTGCGTAACCGGTGTTCTCCAGATTGCCCGCCATATACTTTTGCCTGTAAAGATAATAGGGTGCGTAGCCTGCCGCCTCGAGCGCAGCATGGGCGTAATCGACCATCTCGGAAACCTCTCCGTCGGTAAGCCTATTAACGCTTTCTTTCAATTTAGCCCCCTTTTTCAAGCATAAAGTATGCACTGTGATATTTTCAGGGCGCAAGCTGCAAGCCGTATCGAGGCTGTAACGGAACATCTCAAAATCCTCGCCGGGGAGTCCTGCAATGAGGTCCATATTTATATCAAAGCCATATTCTCTTGCAAGACGAAACTTTTCCAAAACCTGCTCTGCCGTGTGCCTTCTGCCAAGTGCCTCGAGCGTACAATCGTTAAACGTTTGAGGGTTTACGCATATCCTCGTTACGCCAAACTCTTTTAAAAGAGCCAAGACCTCACCGTCGATACAATCGGGCCTTCCTGCCTCCACAGTGTATTCAACGCCTGTCGTATTTTTGCCGATAGCGCCTAAAACGCGCATTAACAGCGGTTTTGGCAGAGATACGGGAGTACCACCGCCTATGTAAATACTGCGAAGATTTTTGATCATTGGCTTGCTTTTTCCTATTTCAAAAACAAGCGCGTCCACGTACTCATCAAGATTTTTAGCCTTTGCTATCTCCGACGAAACGAACGAGCAATAGGTGCAGCGCGTAGGGCAAAACGGGATACCCACGAAGAAATCTCCGTTGTCCTCATTAACCTCGTACACTCCCTTTTGTGAGCGCACGATCTTTTCGACAAGTGCGACCTTTGGCTCGGAAACAAGCATGGTATCCGCCAAAAACTCTTCAAAGCCCTCCCCGTGCTGGTAAGCAAGCTTTACGGGGCGAATACCGGTGAGCGCACCCCACGGCATTGAGCAATTGAGATAACTGCAAAGAGAGGCGTAAACGGAAAGCTTTACAAAGCGTTTAAAATACCTCTTTTTCTCAAGCTCGCCCGTAAACTCGGCCTCGTTTTGATAATCGTAGCCGTTGCCGTTTATGCTGACGGAATTGCAAAACGTTTTGCCTTCAAGACTCGCCGTATGTGAAATTTCCAGCGCGTCTGCGCCGGAAAAGAGATTTACTATTTCGTTGATATCAGGCAAATACGCCGTGTTTGTTACAACCATAATTTAAACGAGATAAGGATTAAAAAGCCTCTCGTGGGCTATCGTTGTCTGTTCGTTGTGTCCCGGGCAAACTGTGGTTTCATCGGGAAGCGACAGCAACTTTTTTTTGATAGAGCTTATCAGCTCTGCATGACTGCCGGTAGGAAAATCCGTTCTTCCAACACTCTCGCAAAAGAGCGTATCCCCGCTAAAACACACGTTATCGCACAAAAAGCAACACGAGCCGATAGTGTGGCCGGGCGTTAAAATAACCTTAAAGCTGAGCTTGCCGTAGGTCAGCACGTCGCCCCCGCGGAAGGTGAAATCCGCAGAAATAGGTGTATACGGCAAACCAAACATACGCGCGAGATTATCGCGATGAACAGCAAGCATATGCTCATCCGCAGTGGAAATACCAACGGGAATACCTGCCCTTTGATATTCAGCCGCGCCGAGTGTGTGATCGAAATGCCCGTGAGTTAACAGGACCGCACAAATTTTTTTGTTGAGCGCATGCGCACACTTGCTGACGGTGGAATACCCTCCGCCGGCATCTATCACAACGGCTTCCTCTCCGCCGTCGTCATAAACGAGATAACTGCAGGCATCCATAGGGCCTACGTAAAAGGTTTCGTACTTTATCATGTTACAGTTCTGAATACATCTATAATGTTCTTTTCCGCAGAGAGCTTTTTAACCAAGGTGTCAAGATCGTCTGCCGTGTTTAATTTCACGGAAATATTTACAATAGCCATGTGAAGCTTGGTATCGATTCTTCCATTGATTGAGGTTATAAAGAGATCAAGCTGGGCGCATATACCTGAAATTGCCGACAGGATATTTGCGGATTCATTTGCGTGAATCTCTATGGTTACAATATAATCCGTGCCTATCTTACCTGACCAACGCGCTTCAATGAGCCTTTCGGGGGCTTCGTTTTTCATATTAGGACAGTCGGCACGGTGAACGGTAACACCCCTACCCCTTGAAATGAAGCCGATAATTTTATCACCCGGAACGGGATTGCAGCAGCCGGCAAAGCGAACGAGCAACCCCTCCATGCCCTTTACGATTACGTCACCCGAAGAGCTATGATGGGTTATTACCTTATTTTTGAACTCCGGCTTTGGGGCTTCCTTGCGGGCAACGTCGATAAGCTTAACCAGAACCTGATTTACAGTGACTATGCCACTGCCCACCGCCATATACATTTCCTCCGGCGTGGAGAAGGAAAGCTTTGCCTGAATCCTCTCAAAGCTGACGGGATTAAGCAGCTCTGTAAAGCTGTAGCCCTTGTTTCGAGCCTCTTGCTCGAGCATGGTTTTGCCTACCTTAATGTTCTCCTCGTGCATCTCGCGGCGGAAGAACTGACGAATCTTGCTCTTCGTTCCGGGGCTCTTTACTATTTTAAGCCAGTCCCAAGACGGGCCCTTTGACGTTTTGGACGTGATGATATCGACTACGTCGCCAACCTGAAGGGTGGTGTTGAGCGGTACCATCTTGCCGTTTACCTTTGCACCGACACAGCGGTTGCCGACCTCTGTGTGTACGCTATATGCAAAATCTATGGGCGTTGCATCGCGAACAAGGCTTTTTACCTCTCCCTTGGGGGTGAAAACGAGAACCTCGCTGCTGTAAACCTCGCCCTTGAGGGATTCGAGAAACTCCTTGGAGTCCCTCACTCCACCCTGCCACTCCATTACCTCGCGGATCCAGGAAAGGCGGGTGTCAAAATTGTTTTCAACCTCTTTATTTTCTTTATATTTCCAGTGCGCCGCAATACCGTATTCAGCCATGCGGTGCATATCCTTGGTTCTTATCTGAATTTCAAACGTTTGACCGAAATCTGTTACAACCGTGGTGTGCAAGGATTGATACATATTCGGCTTGGGCATTGCGATATAGTCCTTAATTCTGCCCGGGATAGGCTTCCACTTTTTATGGATCTTGCCGAGAAGCTCATAGCATTGATCGATGTCCTCAACGATAACGCGCACGGCGGTGAGATCGTAGATCTGATCGAGCGTTTTATCCTGATTGCGCATCTTTTTATATATGCTGTAAAAATGCTTAGGCCTTCCGAAAACCTCACCGGGAAGATTTGATTCCTTGAGAATTTCACGTATTTCCTTTAGCACAAACTCAACGAATTTTCTGCGCTCCTCGAGCTTGCTGTTGATGTTCGTGCTGAGATATTCGTACATCTCCGGATCAACGTATTTTAAGCATAAGTCCTCTAATTCGCACTTTATCTGCGAAATACCGAGCCTGCCGGCAAGTGGCGCGAATATATCGAGGGTCTCTTTGGACATCCTTTGCTGCCTTTCCTTGGAAAGGAAATTAAGCGAGCGCATGTTGTGCAAGCGATCGGCAAGCTTAATAATTATAACCCTTATATCCTTCGCCATGGAAACGAAGATCTTCTTAAAGTTTTCTGCCTGCTCTTCCTCTTGCGACTTAAACTCAAACTTATCGAGCTTTGTTACACCCTTTACGAGAAAGAGAACCTCCTCGCCAAACTCCTTCCTTATATCGCCTTCTGAAACAGGGGTATCCTCAATCGTGTCATGCAGAAAAGCACCCGCAATCGTTTGGCTATCCATGCCAAGATCAATAAGTATCTTGGCAACAGCGCAGGGGTGTGTAAAATACTCCTCTCCGGACGCGCGCTTTTGCCCCCCATGAGCCTCCTTTGCAAAATAGTAGGCCTTGGTTAAAAACTCTGCATCCTTCTCGGAAAACACGTTTTGAATTGTTTCTAATACTTCGAACATATCTAATTCCGTCCGCTTATATTTGAGTATATTTTAGACGAAGCGAGATCGCTTTTTACTGTTTTATCATAGCGCATTCTGCCGTTTTCATACCTGATTATTCCAAGCTCCTCAAGCACTTCAGCAGCAAAAATAAGCTGATAACGTGAGATTTGGGCGGCTTCTGCGATTCCGCCGGCATACAGATCAAATGAACAGGTAGCCTTAAATCCATCGCGCGAGCGAAGCAGCGTGAACACGGCACCAACCCCCTCTCTCGTGGCATCGACCGAGGGAAGCATGTCCCTAACCGACACGTCTGCATTGACGCAGACCTCTTTTCCCTTTATTCTTTTTGCCTCATAAAGAGGGTTATCGAGAAATACCACGCGCTTAAAGCCGGATATATCGCCGCCCGTAAGCGCAAGCACAATACAGTTGCTTAAATTTTTATATCTCGGCTCGTTGAGATGCACGGGAAGGTGCTTGAGCCTTGGATAATACTCCAGCGTTTTAAGCGTGCTGACGACGAAAAGCGTTCCGTAAGGACAAGAAAGCGCTTCCTCAATAACAGCCGCAATTTCGAGCGAAGTGAGATACTCAGCAGTATCGCCACCCCCTGTTTTTCTGAGATTTCGAAGGTTTTTTGCAAAAACGTCCAACCCGAGATCACGGCTCTTGACGACCTCTACCTCAAAGTTTTTAACGTATCCGCGAAGGCTTTCCCTTCCGCCGAAGCTGGAAAGATTCGGCTCAAAAACCAGCGTTTTTTTAACGGGTGCGCGAAGCAGCTTTTCGTACTGCGCGCCACCAAAGTATATCATATCTATATGATCGGTTTTAAATGAAACGTGAGGAGATCCATCCTTGAGCGGTGCGGGATTGATTCTATCCACCTCAAGCGCAAACAAGGGCTTTTTATTGCCCGTGCCAAACGGCTCCAAACGGGCAAGCTCCCTCGCAAAGGATATGGAAAACTCGTCCTCAATATAATCCTCAATCTCCTGCTTGGGCACAAACACCTCGTCGCCGTACCTTTCGGAAATATATTTATTCAAGCCTTCCTCAAATGCGTTGAGGTTTTCTATCCTAACGGTAACACCGGCAGCCTGCGAGTGTCCGCCAAACTCCTCAAGAAACTCTTTATTTTGAATAATGGCATCGAGAATATTTATCTCCTCCACACTCCTTGCGGAGCCGTGAAGTACTCCATCCTTATTTACAAACATTATAACGGGGCGAGTGAACTCCTCAACAAGCTTTGCGGCAACGATGCCCACAAGCCCGTTTTTCCACTCGGAATCCTCTAAGACGATAACTCTTTTATCCGCGCCCTTTTCCAAAAGCTTGCTTTTTGCGGATGCGTAAAGAGCATCGCACTCGACCTGCCTTTCAATATTATATTTATTGAGAAGTGCGGCGAGATCGAAAATTTCTGACGGGGTGTCAGACAGGAACAAACGGAGCGCGCTTGCGGCATCACCCATCCTGCCCGCCGCGTTTATACGGGGTGCAAGCGAATATGCAAGTGCGGTGGACGTTATTTCACGAACCTTTGCCGCCTCTATAAGTGCCTTAAACGCCGTGCGCGCATTTGCGCTGCGAATAAGACGCGTGCCCTCCACTACTATATCGCGGTTTTCATCTATGAGCGGCATACTGTCCGCCACGGTGGCGAGCGCCGCAAAATCCAAATATCTTTCTGCCTTTTTGCCTATAAGTGCGGTGGCAAGCTTAAACGCTACACCCGCACCGCAAAGGCTATCAAACTCATATTCCTGATCGCGGAATTTGCAGTTTACGGTTATACATTGAGGGAGTATTTCGGGCAACTCATGGTGATCGGTGACGATAATATCCACGCCGAGATCCTGAATATACTCTACCTCGCGGTAGCCGCTTATGCCGCAGTCTACCGTGATGATGAGGTCGGGATTATATTGCTCCATAACCTCGTCGATAAGCTTTTCTGAAAGGCCGTAGCCATCCGCCCTTTCGGGAATAACAGTGTTTGCCTCTATGCCGAATTCCTTTAGTGCATAGTACAAAATAGCGGTTGCGCACACACCGTCGGCATCGTAATCGCCGTAAATCACAACGGTTTCACCCATATCTCTTGCCGCCGTGATACGCTCAACAGCCTCCGCCATACCCTTGAAAAGCATGGGTGAGAGAAAATGCTGTTTGCCCGGTGCTAAAAACCGCTTGACCTTTGCAACCGTATCTATCCCGCGGGAATACAGTATCTTCGCCGTTTCAAAGGATACGCCGCTGCGCTCAGCAAGGGACTTTACTATATTAAGTTGTTCCATACCGAGTTGGTTTTTCAGTATTATCATAAACCCTCCGTAGCGGCTTGATTTTTAATTCAAAAATGGGCGAGGTTGTTGACTCTCGCCCATTTTTATATATAATGATAAAAGATTATGCTTCTTTAACTGCCTTTGCCTTAACGCGCTTCTGATAAGAAGTCTTCTTCTTGCCGAAGTTCATCTTGGATGCGATCTTTCTGATCTGTACCCATACACAGCTGGAAAGAACGATTGCAGAGTAAACACCGGAAAGCAAGCCGAAAATAATGGGCAATGCAAATTCACGGATGCTTGCTACACCGAATATTGCAACGAGAACAATCATAACCAAGGTGGTGATGGTTGTGAATATCGTTCTGCGCATCGTTTCTTTAATAGAGATGTTTGCCACCTCGCCGTCGGTCAAGCCCTTACCCTCGTACTTAACGAGATTCTCTTTAATTCTATCAAATACGATAATGGTTGCGTTGATGGAGTAACCGATAACGGTGATAACAGCCGCGATAAACGTGGTGTTTACGGTGATACGGAATGCTGCGGTGAGAAGCAACATAACGAGAACGTCATGAATAAGAACGATAATTGCTGCGATACCGGACGTAAATTTAAACCTTATGCCGATATAGATAAGCATTGCAACGATAGCGATGGAGATTGCAAGCGCTGCTTTTGAGGTGAGCGCCTTGGTTGCATCGGGAGAGGTGAAGGAATAGGTAACACCCTCATCGAGAACGTTCTCGGTAGATTCGCCGAAGAACGCACTGCAATCGTTATTGATCTTATCCTTAAGAGTATCGAGAAGGCCGGTGTCCTCAGCGGTCAGCTTTTCACTGAATTCCTGCTGGGAAAGAACAACGCCGTCATACTTATAGCTGAGGTCAAACTGAAGAGATGTGCCGCCGTTGATGACACGCACGTTCTTCACGTCAAACTTATCGTTTTCATTTTTGCCGCCGATGAAATCTTCAAGCTCGCCCTGAAGATCGCCAACGTATTCTTGATTGAAGGAAACGGTTACGGTTGCACCCTCGGTAAAGTCAAGACCGAGCTTAAGACCGGGGAATATGAGAAGAACGATAGCCGCAACAACGAGTATTGCACTAATTATAAAGAAGATTTTGCTCTTTTCTGTAATCTTTACACTCTTAAACATCTGCTTCTACCCCCCTCTTTAATTTGAAGAACTTAGCTTCCTTCTCTTTGCTTACGAGAGGACGGATAAGCTTAATGAGCCAACGGGTTACAAGAACCGCGGTTACCATGGATAGCAATACACCGATGAAGAGGGTAATTGCAAAGCCCTTAACTGAGCCGGGGCTTACTATCCAAAGAACGATAGCTGCGATAAGCGTGGTTACGTTTGCATCGATAACGGTGATAACCGCACGGCTGAAGCCTGCCTTTACTGCTGCGGTTAAGGTCTTACCGGATGCGTATTCTTCCTTGATACGCTCAAAGATGACAACGTTTGCGTCAACTGCCATACCGATACTGAGAAGAATACCTGCAATACCGGGAAGGGTGAGCTGTATGCCGGGGATAAACGCGAGAAGAAGAATAAGAACGAGCGTATAGATAATGAGTGCCAAGCTTGCAACATCACCAAATCCGCCGTAGAATACGATCATGATTATGAAGATGATAAGCAAACCGATTGCACCCGCGATAAGGCTGTTCTTCAACGCGTCCTGACCGAGCGATGCAGAGATGAGCTGTGCTTCGCTTACGGAGAACTCAAGGGGAAGCTTACCGCTATCGATAACCGATGCGATAGCATCTGCCTGATCGTAAGTATCAAACGCCTCAATTGACGCGCTGGTGCCGGTAATAGTCTGGCTTACCGAAGGCTGGGAGATAATCTCGTCACCAAGGTAAATGCACATATTGCTGCCGGTAAGCTCGCTGGTTGCGGTTGCGAACTTATTGCCGCCTTCAGAGGTGAAGGTGAGGGCAACGATATATTTGCCGTTCTCGTTCATACCAACCTTTGCGGAAACAACGTCGTCACCGGTAAGGTAGGTTTTGGTGTTATCGGCGTTGGTGAAGCGAAGCTCACCGGTGGAGCCGATTACCTGAAGAATTTCATTAGCGTTATCAACCTCAGGGATCTCTATTCTGATTTTAGAGCCATCCTGCTTGGTTATAGTTGCCTCGGTGTAGCCCTTTTTATCAAGCCTGTCCCTAAGGACAACGATTGCCTGATCTACGTCGGCAGCCGAGGAATCTTCGGCGTTAGTGGCTTCAAGAACCACATAGTAACCGCCTTTAAGGTCGATACCCTGGTCAATGGTGTTGGCAATACCTACCCAGTTACGGGGCTGTCCCTTATGTACGCCTACGGGGAAGCGTACGAAGCAGAGAACTGCTACTGCCGCAATCAAGACAAAGAGTATCGTAAGCACAGTTATCGATTTTCTTTTACTCATTGTTGCCTCCTGCTGAAATCAGCATTCTTTTAGTTACACGTGCACTTTACGTCGCCCGTATGCCCGAGCGTGCAAAATTACACTTAAATATTATATAATTACTTTAAATTAAAGTCAATGATTTTAGCGCTGTTTTACGCAAAAAAAACAAATTATTTTAATTTTGCGTACTCTTTTGCCGCGCGAACGTACTCTTTTGCGTTCTCTTCAATGTGCTTTATCTCTTCCTCGCGGATTTCGCGAAGAATTTTAAAGGGATTTCCAACCACAACGGAGCCTGCGGGAATAACCTTTCCGCCGCCAATAACGGCACCTGCGCCCACGATGGTATTAGAGCCTATCACGGCACCGTCGAGAACTATCGCACCCATGCCGATAATAACGTTATCCTCTATCCTCGCGCCGTGAACAACAGCGTTGTGACCGATGGTTACGTTACAACCGATAACGGCAGCCGTTTTCGCCTCTGAATGCACGGTTGCATTGTCCTGCACGTTCGAACCGCTACCTATGGTAATACTGCTTCTGTCCCCACGGACGGAAGCACCCGGCCAGAGGTTTACGTCATCGCCAAGCGTTACCTTGCCCGATACGTGAGCGAGCTCGTTAATATAAACGCCTTTTCCTATCTTTATATCGTTCATGCCTTCTCCTTTTTGCAAAAAACCGCCTATTTCGTGCGTTAACTGCCCTTTTTTTCTTCCGAAAGGATGTGGAGCGCACACTCTAAACGGGCGCGCATCATCTCGCAGGTAGGCTCGTAAGGCTTATTTACGTCACCGTTAAAATTATAGTTGTTTGCATCACAGCCGCCCGAGCAATGGTAGCGAGCAAAGCACTCGTCACATCCCTCACGGGTGAACAGGCTGGAATTTTTAAAGATACTGCGAACGTTCTCGTTTATCTTGCCCTCGAACACGTTGCCCATATAGAAATCGGGATTATCCGAGAACTGATGACAGGGATACAGATCACCCTTTGGCGTTACCGAAAGATACTCGTTGCCCGCACCGCAGGCATTTACACGCTTGCTGAGGCACGGACCGCCCTCGATATCTATTACGAAATGGAAGAAGTTAAAGCCCCTGCCCTCTCTCTTACGCTTTAAATACTCCTTGGAAAGGCGGCGATATTCCTCGCGGATTGCGGGAAGCGCCTCATCGGGAATAGCGAGAGGATGCCCCTTGGGAAGCACAACGGGCTCAACGGATATTTCCTTAAAGCCCTGATCGGCTATAAATTCGATATCCTTGCCGAAATCGAGGTTTTTATTCGTGAACGTTCCGCGGATATAATAGCTTTTATCCCCACGCATCTCAACAAAGCGCTTGAAGTTATTTATGATAACGTCAAAGCTGCCCTTGCCGTTTACGGTCTTTCTGATCTCGTCGTTCACCTCTTTTCTACCATCGAGGCTCATTACGACGTTTTCCATCTCCTCATTAAGCCACTTTGCCGTTTCCTCGTTTAAGAGCACTCCGTTAGTGGTGAGCGTGAACAGGAACACCTTGCCGTGCTTTTCGCCCTGCTCGCGAGCGTAGGCTACGGTTTGCTTTACAACGTCCAAATTCATCAGCGGCTCTCCGCCGAAGAAGTCTGTTTCAAGTATCTGCCTGCTTCCGGAGTTTGCAATCAAAAAATCGATAGCCGCCTTTGCGACCTCGAAGCTCATAAATTGCCTTTCGCCCTTATAGGTGCCCTCGGATGCGAAGCAGTAAGCACAGCGCATGTTGCAATCGTGGCAGATGTGCAAACAAAGCGCCTTAAGATGCTCGCTCTTAATAGGCTTTGCAAGAGTTCTGGGAGCAAAGAGCAAGCCGTTTTCGGTAAGCTCCTTTATATCGGCCTCGATCTCCGCTACAGCCTCGGGATCTGCACCCTCAAGGAAGTACGGCTGCCCCTGCATTTTTCTTATAACCTGCGTAGTCAGCTCATCGCAGACGTGCAACGCAGAGCTTTCAACGTCGAACAGATAATAAACTCCGTCGACTTCAAACGTATGAACCATAATTTCTCCGTATAAAAAACGGCGGCGTCGCGCAGGACGGCAAAAAGCCGAGAGGCGACGTAGCCTAAAAAAATAAACGTGCAAAACACGTTAAAATTGAGGAGTGAAGAAATCACCCCTCATTACAAAACGCAATTCGATTTAAATTATTTCTCTTCTATCTTGCCTTCTCTGGAAACCTTCTTGCAGGACTGATTGCCTACAGTGCAGCTGGTTTTGCAAGCAGACTGACAGCTGCTTCTGCATTCGCCACAGCCAACAGAGCTTCTCTTCTGAGGAACAGCAACGGTTTTAATCTTGGTCATAATAAACGCCTCCGTTAATTTTATTGCTTTAATTATACAATAATTACGGAAAAATTACAACTGTTTAAACGGGTTTTTTTAAATTAACAGCAAGAATTCCGCCTATCAGCCCTATGAGAATACCGTATACAGCCTCAAGCAGTGTCCCCCACCCGAAGGATAAGCCCCCGGAAATCAGTCCGAAAAGGAAAAAGGTGACGAAAACAACGCCAAATCCAACCACCGCGCCCTTTAAAAAACCGCGCTTCCCCCTCACCGAGGTAATGCACGCCACCGTGACCGCGATAAGCTTAATTATCTGGTTTACCGTTTTTATCCAAAACTGCGAAAGTGACGTGAATTTAAGCACAAAGGCAAAAACGAGCACGCCTGCAAGGCAAATGCTCACACCGATCAACACGCCCTTCAGCACACCAAGCAACGATTCTTTAAAGGTTTTTTCCATAACCGCCTCCAAATTTTCTTCACAAATAATCTATGCGGCTTGAGCTTTTTCAAGAACAGAAGAAAGAAAAAAAAGCACGGCAAAACACTTTCGGGCAAGAAAAAGAGCGCCGTGGAATACACCACCGCGCTCTGCTTGAACGTATTGATTATTCAGCTTTTTCTGCGTTTTCAGCCACTTCTGCAGTAGCTTCCTCTGCCGGAGCGGCCTCATCAGGTGCCTCAGCGGGAGCTTCTTCAGTAGCTTCTGCAACGGGTGCCTCCTCTACGGGAGCAGCCTCATCCTCGGGATGGCTGGTCTGGTATACGGCAACCTTATCGAACTTAATAAGCGAGCCCTTGTTTTCAACGCCCGTTTCGAGAACGAAGGTGTTTTCCGCATCGTTGATCTCAACTACTACACCGCAAATTCCGCCAATGGTTTTAACCCTATCGCCAACGCGCATATTGTTGAGCTTTTCCTCAGCTTCCTTCTGACGCTTCTTATTAGAGCGGTTTGAAAGCACCATCATAACGATGAGAACAACGGCAAACACGCCGAGAATTATCCACATCATGGGGTTCTTTTCGTTGCCCTGAACAGACGAGCTTGCTGACGTGAGCAAATTAAATAATAGCATTTTGTATCCTCCAATTTGTTTTTACAGTATTTTTTAAGCGGCATAGCCGTTTACTTAACATTTATATAATATAAAATTTTGGTTTTTTTTGCAAGCGAATTTACGCGTTAGTTGACAACCGGCCGCTCTTTTATCAAAAATTTTTGTCCGTTCCGTACTTTTCATAGAATTCCTTGGCGAAATCCTCAAGAGAGTCGTTGAGGATAGCGTTACGGATCTTTTTGATCATAGAAAGCAGGAAGTACGTGTTGTGCATACTGAGCAGCATTGAGCCTGCCATTTCGCCTACGTTTACGAGATGGCGCAAATAAGCCTTGGTGTAGTTGCGGCAGCAATAGCAATCACACTCGGGATCAAGGGGAGTGAAATCCTCCTTATACTTGCCGTTACGAACTACGATTCTGCCCCGTGAGGTGAGCGCTGTTCCGTTTCTTGCAATGCGGGTTGCAAGCACGCAATCGAACATATCTATACCGCGGAGAACGCCCTCGATCAAGCAGTCCGGACTGCCCACACCCATCAAATAACGTGGGATATGCGTGGGATAATGAGGTAAAAGCTCATCCAGCACGTTGTACATTATCGGCTTGGGCTCACCTACCGAAAGGCCGCCTATTGCAATGCCGTGCTTTGCGTACGGCACGGTTTCCTTAAGACTTTTGAGCCTAAGATCGTTAAACACGTTGCCCTGCACGATGGGGAAAAGCGCTTGCTCGGGATTATTATGGCGCTTGTAGCATCTGTCCAACCAGCCGAGAGTGCGGTACATAGCCTTTTCTGACTGCGCGTACGTTGCCCCGTACTCACTGCACTGATCGAACGCCATAATTATATCTGCGCCGAGATTGTTCTCTATATCAATCGCCTTTTCGGGCGTGATAAGATGCACGCTTCCGTCTATGTGAGAGTGGAATTTTACGCCTTCATCCTTAATGTCGTTGAGCTTTGCGAGCGAAAAAACCTGAAAACCGCCGCTATCGGTAAGGATAGGCCTATCCCAGTTCATAAACTTATGAAGCCCGCCGGCCTTTGCAACAAGCTCGTCGCCCGGGCGCATATACAGATGATAGGTGTTAGATAAAATTATCTGCGCGCCTATATCCTTTAAATCCTTTGGCAAAATACCCTTAACCGTTGCCTGCGTTCCCACGGGCATATAGATAGGAGTTTCGATATCGCCGTGCGGAGTGTGCAAAATGCCTGCCCTCGCACCGCTTTTTTTATCCTGTTTTATTACCTCAAATGAAAACTTTTCCATAAAAAATCAATGTTAATGTGTGTTTTAGGGGGTTATTCTATAAACATAGCGTCGCCAAAGCTGAAGAAGCGATACTCCTTTTCAACGGCGAGCTTATAAAGCGAAAGTATCTTCTCGCGCGAGGTAAGCGACGCGACGAGCATTATCAGAGTGGACTCCGGCAGATGAAAGTTAGTTACCAGCGCATCCACGCATTTGAACTTATAGGGCGGGTAAATAAAGATGTTTGTATCGCCCGAGCAAGCCCTTACGCGGCCGTTTTCATCAGCAACCGTTTCAAGCGTGCGCACGCTGGTGGTGCCTACGGCTATAACTCGCCTGCCCTCTGCCTTTGCCCTGTTTATCTTCTCTGCGTTCTCCTCGTCTATACGGTAAAACTCCGTGTGCATGGTGTGCTTGGTAACGTCATCCACCTTAACGGGGCGGAAGGTTCCCAAACCGACGTGAAGAAGCACCTCTGCAAACTGCACGCCCTTTTGCTTGAGCCTTGAAATAAGCTCCGGCGTAAAGTGCAGACCTGCCGTGGGGGCTGCTGACGAGCCCTCTACCTTGCAGTACACCGTTTGATACCTATCCTTATCCTTAAGCTTCTCGTGAATATACGGGGGCAAGGGCATCTCTCCAAGCCTTGAAATTATGTCCTCAAAAACGCCATCGTAAATAAACCTTACGATGCGCCCACCGCTCTCCGTGCGCGACAGCACCTCGAGGGACAATTCCTCGTTTGCTGTGAGTTTTACGCCCTCTTTTGCCTTTTTGCCGGGCTTTACCATAACCTCCCAATCGGTGAGGTTAACGCGCTTAAGAAGCAGTATCTCCACCCTTCCGCCGTGCTCGGTGTAAAAGAACATTCTGGCGGGAAGCACTTTAGTATTATTGACAACCAAAAGATCCCCCTCGTGAAGACGGCTCTCAATATCTTTAAACAACGCGTGCTCCACGTTATCGGCAGCACGGTTATATATCATAAGCCGCGAGCTATCCCTCGGCTCAGCAGGAGTTTGAGCTATCCTCTCTTCGGGCAGATCGTAATAAAAATCCTTAGTTGAAAGCATTATTCCTCATCAAGCATAAGCCCGATTTCTGCGGCAATAAACATTGCCATAAGGCGGTTACCCTTATCGGTGGGGTGAACGCCGTCTGACGAATACTCCGTCCAGTCCTCACTCACGTATTCCTTTGCAAAAATTCCGTCAAACGGAACGTAAGCATCTGCATACTCTGCGGCAACGAGCCTGAGCTTTGCTATCATTGCGCCAAGCTCGCCAGCCCAGTGAGCCTTATCGGGTGCAGGGAGCAGGAAGGGCTCTAAAACAACGATCTTACAATCGGGATTTACCTCTTTTACTCTTTTTAATATTTGCTTTACGTTTTCGCAGTACTTTTCAGGCGAGGTGTACAGGTTGCTATCGTGATTTCTCCACACGTCGTTTATACCTATGAGCAAAGTGAAAACGTCAGGCTTTCCGCAAACAGCGAAATCCGCATCAAATCTGTTCAAAACATCCTCTGCACGATCGCCGCTTATGCCAAAATTAAAATATTCGTTTTCGCTGCCGAGGGCCTCGGCAACGTAGGTTGTGTAGCCTGCAAGATTATGAGCGTCACTCCTATCTCTGCCAGCATCGGTTATGCTGTCACCTTGAAAAACAATTTTCATAATTACCTCACTATTTCTCACGTTATTCAGTCTTCTTCATCAAAGATGGACATTTGATATTTATTGTTCTTCGGCATTTTTTTACCGAGATGATCGTACGCACGCTTGAGGCAAACCCTGCCCCTCGGCGTTCTTGAAATAAAGCCGAGTTGAAGAAGATACGGCTCGTAAACGTCCTCAATGGTGTTGGAATCCTCGTTTACGGTAGCCGCAAGAGTATCGAGGCCAACCGGGCCACCGCCAAACTTTTCCATCATGGAAAGAAGCACCTTTTTATCGATTGCGTCAAGACCGAGCGAATCGACCTCAAGGCGATCGAGCGCATCGGTTGTTGTTTCCAGATTGATGGTGCTGTGGCCACGCACGGATGAAAAGTCCCTAACCCTTTTAAGGAATCTGTTTGCGATACGGGGCGTTCCGCGGCTGCGCTTTGCAAGCTCCCTTGACGCCTCGTCCTCAATCTCCGTTCCGAGAAGAACTGCCGACCTTCTGACGATCTCGGCAAGCTCATCCACCGAATACATTTCCAAACGGCAAACGACGCCAAACCTATCCCTCAGCGGCGAGGAAAGCATGCCTGCCCTCGTTGTTGCACCGATAAGAGTGAAGGGCTTGAGCGGAATCTGCACGCTCCTTGCAGAAGGGCCCTTGCCGATAATGAAATCGAGCGAATAGTCCTCCATCGCGGGATAGAGTATCTCCTCAACGGTGTGGTTTAAGCGGTGAATCTCGTCTATAAACAACACGTCGCCTGCCTCAAGGTTTGTGAGGATTGCCGCAAGGTCACCCGCCTTTTCTATTGAAGGGCCGGACGTTACGCGGATATTTGAGCCCATCTCTGCCGAAATAATGTGCGCCAGCGTGGTTTTACCAAGGCCGGGAGGGCCGTATAAAAGAACGTGATCGAGCGCCTCTCCCCTTAGCTTTGCCGCCTGCATGAACACGGTGAGGTTCTCCTTCACCTTTTCCTGCCCGACGTAGCCTGCCATTGATTTCGGGCGGAGAATATTCTCCACGTCGTCGTATTCCGTTCTCGTAGACACTATCAGTCTTTCGTCTTCCATTTCTATCATAATGATAAAAACCGCCTTTATCTAACGTTATTTAATGTTTTTTGCCTTATCCTCGTTATCTTGCAAGGCTCTTTAATGCAACGGCAATGATCTCCTCAATCGTGCTTGCGCCCTGGCTGCGCGCCGTTACGATACCGCGTTCGCTCTCCTGACGGGAGAACCCGAGGCTCATCAGAGCAATGACTGCGTCGCCATCCACACCCGCAGAGGGAGCAGCCGACGGAAGCTCGCCAAGATCGAGCGACGAAACGTTTTCACGAAGCTCAACGATTATCCTTTCCGCCGTTTTCTTTCCGCATCCCTTTATCTTTGAAAGGGTTTTTACGTCCGAGGTGGCGATGGTCATCGCAAGATCCTTAAGGCTCATGCCCGAAAGTATTCCTATGCCCATTTTTGGGCCAACGCCGGAAACGGAAATGAGCTTTAAAAACATATTCTTTTCTGCCTGCGTATCAAAGCCGTAAAGGCTTATGCCGTCCTCACGCACCTGAAGGTAGATATATATTCCGCCCTGCCTTTCACGGGTGAGCCTCTCGAACGCCGAGGTGGATACGCTGACCTCGTAGCCTATTCCGTTGTTCTCTATAAGCAGTGTTCCCTGCCCTATATCCATTACCTTTCCGCTTAAATATCCTATCATAAATCCTCTGTTTTTGCGCGTTTTACGCGGTTAAATCCTAAATAAACCGCCAAGTCGGTTGGTTTGGCTGTGACAGAGCGCCACGGCAAGTGCATCTGCCGCATCATCCGGACGGGGTATCTTATCCAGCCTTAAAAAGGTTTTTACCATTTGCATAACCTGCTGCTTTTCCGCCCTGCCGTAGCCTGTGAGCGCCTGCTTGATCTGAAGAGGCGTGTACTCGAAAAGCTGCCCACACTCCCTCGCGCAGACAAGCAGCATTACGCCCCTTGCATGAGCAACATTTATGCCGGTGGTGATATTCGTGTTAAAAAACAGCTCCTCTATCGCTATTTGGTCGGGATGAAATTTTTCGATAAGCTGCACCATACCCTTTTCAACAAGAAGAAGCCTCTCCGGAAAGGATAGCTCCTTGGGCGTTTTAATAGTGCCGTAATCAATGACGCTGGCTCTGCCCTTTTCGCTATTGATAACGCCGTAGCCGATTGTTCCAAACCCCGGATCAAGACCAAGAATAATCATTTTTCACCGTCCGCGCAAAGATAAGCAATGCGCATATTTATCTACTTTATAGTATATCAAAAATATTTATATATGTCAAAAGTTTTGTGTAAAATGAGGTGGCTGAAGCCACTAATTATTTGTTTTT
>JAFVXM010000074.1 GCA_017501205.1 Clostridia bacterium | reverse complement strand
TTATCAACGCGCGCAATAGCCATGCCACCTCTGCCCACAACGTTGCAATCTGCGCCTACCGCGCGTGCTGAAGCATAGCCGTAAGCAAGCGTTGCGTCGGACGTAGCTGCGCTGGTGCCGCCCTTATAGATGTTAGAGCCGTTCATAAGACTGTCGCCGTAATACTCAATAAATCTCTCTCTTTCAGCGGGGCGTTTACCGAGTGAGCCGGTGAGCTGAACCTCAACTATCTCGCCGTAAACCATAGGATACTGCGATTGCTTTACAAGCTCTATCTCGTACATGCCGTACTCTTCAAAGTTTGCCACCGTGCGGAAGGAGCCGTTATCGCCCATCCTCGTAACGAGGCGCTCCTCCTGCCTTTCTCCGTTGATATAAACGGTGAAATAGCAATCGGCAGAAACTCTGAACCTCACCTTTACCTCACCCTTGCAGATGGCGTTGAATCTAACGCCCGTGCAGGAAAGATCGCACGCGAGGCCGCTGTAACGGAAAAAGGTTCTGCCAACCGGCCTGAAGGCGCGCTCACTTGCCTTTCCGTTAATATTTTCTGCTACGTTTACTGTTATTGTGGATAGAGTTTCGGGCTCTACAAGCTCGCTACTGCCGGATCCTGCCCCGGAGCTGCCCGTGGGATTTCCGTTGTTGCACGCGCCAAATGCAGCAAGGCATAAGCTTGCCATAGTCATAGCTAAAAATCTCCTGAATTTCATTTTCTTTCTCCGATAAGAATATTAGAGGTTCGCGAGAAGTTATCAATTAAAGTTATCAATTATAAATGTTTTCCTCAATAAACGCGGTAAGTGCTGTTGCCATATCCTGGGCAAGCTTTACATCGGGATGCATTCCGTCACCGCCCTCTTCCTTGGAAAGTGAGCAGTAAGGAATTTCACAATAATAAATGCATCCGTTATCGTTAATTGTATCAAGGGTTGCTTTGGTAACACCCCAAACTTCTCTCATAGCGTCGGTATATCCGTAGCACCATATAATCTTAACGTCGTCACCGTATACGCTGCGAATATTGAAAACCATTTCCTTTACAGCTGCGGTATAAAGAGGCTCCGTGTAAGCGCTATCGCGCCAGTCGTTAGTGCCAAGCCCTATAACAACGCAATCGGGGGTTCTCGTAAAGCCGTAATCGGCAACCTCGGGGGAAGCCGTTCCGCCGCAAAGATCCCAGATTTCAAGCATTCCGTCGGTATTTCCCTTATGGCGGAGTGCCATACCGCCACGGCCGATAATGTTGGCATCCGCGCCAAGCGCTCTTGCCGTAGCGTAGCCAAATGCCATGGAGGCATCTGAGGTAGCAGCACTCGTGCCGCCCTTGTAGATGTTAGAGCCGTTCATGATGCTATCGCCGTAGAACTCTATAAATCTCTCTCTTTCAGCGGGGCGCTTGCCGAGTGAACCGGTAAGCTGAACCTCTACTATCTCGCCGTAAACCATAGGATACTGCGATTGCTTTACAAGCTCTATCTCGTACATGCCGTACTCTTCAAAGTTTGCCACCGTGCGGAAGGAGCCGTTATCGCCAGTCCTCGTAACGAGGCGCTCCTCCTGCCTTTCTCCGTTAATGTAAACGGTGAAATAGCAATCGGCAGAAACTCTGAACCTCACCTTTACCTCGCCCTTACAGATGGCGTTAAATCTAACGCCCGTGCAGGAAAGATCGCACGCAAGGCCGCTGTAACGGAAAAAGGTTCTGCCAACCGGCCTGAAGGCGCGCTCGCTTGCCTTTCCGTTAATGTTATCCGCAACGTTTACGGTTATGGTGGATAGAGTTTCGGGCTCTACAAGCTCGCTACTGCCGGATCCTGCCCCGGAGCTGCCCGTGGGGGTTCCGTTGTTGCACGCACCAAATAAGGCTATGCAAACCACCAACATCAATAACGCTATAATTCTTTTAATTTTCATAACGTTTTCTCTCCTATGCAATGAATTCGATAGACTTAATATATACGCAGTCGCCCGCAAACATACCGCAGGTGCCGCTATAATCATCGCTGTACGCCATTGTGCCGATAACTATATCGGTTATGCCGCCGCTTGCATTTTTGGTCTTTACTATATCAACCGTCTTTTCTGCAAAGTTCTTGGGCGCTACAAAGCTCGTGGTGTTTTTGCCGTAGCCGATCGCGGAGTCGCCCTCGTTTAACAGTGCAACCATAAGCTCGCTGTTTTCAACCACAAATGAGGTTTTTAGCGTTATTTTGATTTTGGTGAAATTCTCGATATCTGCGGCGGTGAGGCCCTTATCCCTCATCAGAGCGTCGTAATCGAAATAAGTGAACAGGTTAGGACAGCTTTCCGTTGCCATAAGGCGAAGCACGCCGCCGTACGTTTCGTTTTCAACTATATCTGCCTTGAGATACTGGCTTTCGCCAAAGTACTTTAATATATCCGCGCCGGAGAAGGTTATCTTCTTCTGTTCAACCTCGCTCGTGCCGCCTGGCAAAACGACGTCCTCCTCGCCTACCTCACTGCGGAATTTGCCGGAAGGCGCCTTTATCTCACGGTTTTCAAGGGGAATCTTAACGTCCATCATAATAGGAAGATGGTCGCTGAGGTCGTATGCAGTGCCGTCGAAGATGCGCTCCGGCATGTAGTAAACGCCGCTTACGTCCTCAATATAAGTGCCGTCTATGCACTGGTATTTGCTCACCGTCATACCCTGTGTGAAGAACATATCTATCCTCGTTCCGTCGGAGATAGTTCCGTCTTCACCGGATAAAGTCCTGTTTTTTCCCCAAACTCTCGCAGTGCCCCTCTTATCCGTTTTTGCGGCAACCTTTTGCGCATCGGAATAGTGTGCGTGCTCGGTGAGGTGTGCATATGATTTATTGAAGGGGGTTGCGGTGTTAGCGTTGAAATCGCCGCCAACCGCTATCGGCAAATTGCCACCCTCGTCTGCATATTTTACGGAGAGCTCGTAAAGCCCCTCTGCAAGATTTACCGCCTGACGGTAGTTAGTAAGCTTTCTTGCAAGAAATGAGCCAACGGGCTTTAAGTGGGTGGACGCGTAAACTGCGGAAACACCCGTCTTTTTATCCTTCAATACCGCCCAAACGCAGGTATTGTTATCATCTGAGCTATAAGCTGCGGACTCGTGCCAGCTTTTTGAGAAGGGTACGTCCCTCTTGCTGTTAAGATAGAACATGCCCGTGGCAACTGCCTCAAACTTGTTTTTATTATAGTAAAGCTGATTATACAGATCGCCCCACCAGGAGCCGCCGCCATCGGACTGACCGACGCGGTTGGTTCTGCCAACTAACGTATAATCTGTAAAGGTGTTAACGAACGAATCCTCGTTAGTAACGAGATACGGCCACCACCAATTGCTTCCGTTTACCTCCTGAAGGAAGAGAACGTCCGGCTCGTAGTTGCTGATGAGCGCATCAAGGCGTGCGCGCCTCTTTGTGTAGGTGTAATCGTGACCGGTTTGGCCGGAATATTTAACCGTAGTCACGTATTCAGACGTGGTCATATCCTGACCTGCAATATTTATACTCATAACCTTAACCGAAGCGGTTGCAGGAGAGGTTCCCTGTGAGCTACTCTGGCTGTTGTTCCCTGCCCCCTTACACGCAGAAAAGCCCGCTAAAACAAACGTTAACGCTATAACAAGCGCAAAAATCTTCTTTTTCATAAATCCTCCGTTTCGGTTGATTTTTTTCGGCTCGGCTGAGTTTTCAGCCGAGCCGACATTGTTATTT
>JAFVXM010000073.1 GCA_017501205.1 Clostridia bacterium | reverse complement strand
GTTGGCAATAAGCTTGAAACGGATATAAAATTTGGAATTGATTGCCGCTTTTACACGCTTGCCGTTCTCAGCGGACAGACGACCGAAAAGATGCTTAAGGCGAGTGACATAGATCCCGATTTCGTGCTTCCTTCTCTTAACGACATCGTTGATTATCTTGATGACTAAAAAACATTTTACCCCGTTTTTGTGAGAAAAACGGGGTTTTTTGTTTTTGTTGCCGAAAAATGCCGACGCGTGGCAAAATTGCGCGAAAAGATTAAACGCTTTAAATAAGGGCGTTTATTTTTTTGCCGCGTGGAAATAATCTGAACGTATGAAGGCAAACGGATGGAGATGCGTCCTTATATATATAGCGGCGGCTGTTGCGTGCGTGTATCTTGCGCTTCCGCAGCTTGACGGGGACGGAACAAGAGAATATTTTTTAAAGCCGTCGTCATCCTCTACTCGGGTGGATGCGGAAGGTTCTATAAGTCTTTCTGCATTGCTCGCGTCCGGCGCGGAGAGCGTTTTTTTCAGCGGTGAGTGCAACGAGGCTGCGCTTATCGAAAGCTTTTCTGCACGGGTGGTTTTTGTGGAGAGGGTTGGCGATGCGGTCAGCTACTATTGCTATTCTCCGCACCTTCGGGGAGAAGCAATAATAGACGGCAGGCGGATAAATCTTCATCTGTGCGTTGCATCTTACGGCTACACGGTCGGCACTCCGTTTATATGCGGCAGCTTTTGACGGTGTTTAAAAACTTATATCGCGGCAATAATTAAATCGAATAAACAGGAGGTCATCATAAATGGCAGAAAAAACAAAGAGAACAAAACTTGCAAACAGAAAAAATCTACTCTACGCGCTGTGGGTGATCGCACTCGTTGCGGTGATGGCAACGGCTATCATCGTTGTAGCGAGCGTAACCGAAAAGGGCAACAATATGATTGATAACGGCGGCACGTCGGTAAGTCAGTCAGAGCAGAACGGCTCCTCTAATTCGCAGCCCGAAGAGCCCGAGCAGCCCGAAGAGCCCGAAGAGCCCAATCCCGGTGACGACGAGGGTAATATTCCAAGCGAGCCGGAGGAGCCTGTTTCCGGAAAGGTATCCTTTATAATGCCCTGCGAGGGCGCGAGCGTTATTAAAAGCTACACGGAAAACACGCTCGTGTTCAACTCCACGCTCGGCGCATATATGGGGCATATGGGCATAGACTTTGCCGCCTCGGAAGGCGCGGAGGTGGTGTGTGTTTACGACGGAGTTATCGAGAGTATAACCACATCCTACCTCACAGGCACAACCGTTATCGTAAACCACGGCAACGATCTAAAAACGGTATATAACTCTATTGATGCCAACGAGGCGCTTTATGAGGGCGCTACCGTAAAGCAGGGCGCTGTTTTAGGTTATGTATCCGCCAACAATCTTCAAGAGTACAAGGATGGTCCGCATCTTCACTTTGAGGTGATAAAGGGCGGTGATAAGATCAATCCAAACGATTACCTTATAGGTGATGAAAAATAATATAGAAGTGTCGTTTACGTGTGATAAACGGCACTTTTTTTGTGATAAACGGCAAGGCTGCGGCATAGAATAGCGCAGGAGGAATAATATGAAAAGAATTTTTTGCGTTATAATTGCCTGTGTTTTTTTACTTTCGGTTGGCGGCTGCAGAAGCACTAAAGTGGAAAGGAGCGTGTACCGCATATACGCTTCGTTCGACGGTGAGCGCACGGTAAGTGCCGAGATGACCTTTGATTATTTTAACAGTACGGACACCGAGATAACAGAGCTTGCCTTCAATCTTTATCCAAACGCCTACCGCAAGGGGGCAAAGCATCCACCCGTGCCCGCGCAGAGTGCGGCGCAGGCATTTCCAAACGGGGTAAGCTACGGCGGAATAGAGATCGTAAGCTGTAAGGAGAGCGGTGACGATATTGAGTTCAAGGTGTGCGGTGACGATGAGAATATACTCGTTTTATATTTGAAAAAGGGGGTTTTCCCTGCGGAAAGGGTTGAAGTGGAGATAAAATTTAAGGTTGAGCTTGCCGAGTGCAGGCATCGCCTTGGGACGTTTGACGGGGTGGTAAATTTGTCCAACTGGTATCCCGTGCTTTGCTACCGCGATCGAAGCGGGTTTTATCTTAAACCGTATAGCGCGATAGGCGATCCCTTTTGCAGCGAGGTTGCCGATTATTTCGTGGAGCTTTCCGTGCCGGGCGAATTTACCGTTGCTTCCGGTGGCGATTGCGTTAAAACCGAGGTGGGCGAGGAGCAAACGCGCTACTCCTTTGAGTGCCGCAGCGTGCGTGACGTGGCCTTTTCACTCTGCAAGGAATTTGAGGTTTTTGTGGGAAAAACGGGGGATGTAGATATTTTGTTCTATCATAAAGGGTGTGATTTTGCTCCCGATGCGGTTCGTGCGGCAGAGCTTGCAATAAAAACCTACGGCGAGCTTTTCGGGGAATATCCCTATTCTACCTTTACGGTGGCGTCCGTGCCCTTCTTGCAGGGCGGTATGGAATACCCGTGCATCGTTTACGTTTCGGATAGGCTGGAAGAAGAGCAGTTTATTCAAACAACGCTGCACGAGGCGGCGCATCAGTGGTGGTACGGGATGGTTGGGTGCAATCAGTACGAGCACGCCTTTCTGGATGAGGGGCTTGCCGAATATTCCACCCTGCTGTTTTATGAAAATCATCCCGAATACGGCGTTACGCGTGAGAGCTTTATTGAGGCTAAAAATACCGAATACCGTGAGTTTTACGGGGTTTTGGAGCAGTTAACGGGCAAGGTGAACACCGTTATGGAGCGTCCGCTTGATGAGTTTTCGGGCGAGTATGAATACGTTGAGATCGCCTACGTCAGGTCGGTTTTGATGCTGGATGGGCTACGGGAGAGCGTTGGGGATGCAAGGTTTAAGCGCGGACTAAAGGCATTTTTTGAAAAGAACCGTTTTGCCGTGGCCGGGCCGGAGCATCTTGCCGCTGCGTTCAGGGGAGTGGGCAGCGATGCCGAGGGCTATCTGTATTCCTGGATAGAGGGGCGTGCCGTTGCGTAGCAAAATGCGCTAAAACGCCTGCTTTTGCTTGCAAAAAACGCCTTTTGGGTGTATAATGCTCAAGAGGTGAGGTTATGCCGTTATTCGAGTACAAATGTAAAAATTGCGGAAAAATTTTTGAAGAGCTTGTTAAAAGCTGTGAGGATAAGGTTTGCTGTCCGCACTGCGCGGGAGAGGCGGAGAGGAATTACTCCGGCAGGATATACACGGCAACGGGCAAGCAGACGGGCGGATGCAGCGGAAATTGTTCCACGTGCAAGGGCTGCGGCAAATGAGCGGTTGGATTTTGCCAGGCCAAAAGGCATACTCGGCTAAAATTCGCGGTGCAGCCGTTCCGCGTTCGGTTTTAAAAGAAAAAATGTTCTATTCGGCGTAAATTGTGCGAATTTTTCATTGACAAAAGCGCGCAAATTTGATAATATTGTTTATGACTTTATTTATATACTAAAATTCTGCCCTCGCAGCGAGGCTGAAAAAGGGCGGTTTTTGAGGAGTAAAAGATGAAAAAAGCAGCAAAATTATTCTTAATCATGCTTCTTGCGTTGTCCACGGTTGCGGCGCTTCTCGCTTGCGAGAGCAAGGAAGGCGAGGAAACCGTTCTCGAAACGACTATGACGCTCGAGCTCTTCTCTGCAGAGGACGACGATGCTCCCATCGCTAAAGACGCTTTGGGTGACGTAGAAGAATATTATATCATCACCGGCTACACCTTCTCTTCTGACGATGCAGCCATCGTTGATAAGGCAAAGGCATATCCCGGCTACTACGGCGAAAACGGCAACGGCAGCGAAAGCGAAAAGGCAGTTTATAACAATCTTAAGGCTGTTCAGCTTCCCACCGCGGTTAAGGTAAACGCAGCTACCTCCAAGCTTGTTCTTAAGCTTGAGGGCGGCAAGATCTCCAGCGGCGATGAGTATGCTATCGATGCAAACGGCCTCGTAGCTGTAGACGCTGAGGGTGACGAGGTTCCCGTTCTCGGCTTTGCCGATAGCGCGTTCTCCGGCCACACCGAGCTCGTAACGCTTAACGTTCCCGAAAATTACCTTACCATCGGCGCAGGCGCGTTCAGCGGATGCTCCGCTCTTGAAGAGGTTAATCTCCCCTTTGCAGGCGGCTCTGAAAACGCTCTTAACGCAGAAAAGGCTTTTGGCTATATCTTCGGCACGGTTGAATATACCGGAGCAGTTTCCGTAACCCAGAACTACAATGCTTCCGGCTCCACCGCGTTCTATATCCCCGGCGGACTCAAGAAGGTTACCGTTGGTGCTTTCTCCAAGTATGCGTTCTACGGCGTTACCACCGTTGAAACCGTTACCATCCCCGAGGTTGAGGCTATTCCCGAATACGCGTTCTACGGCTGCACCGGTATCAATAAGTTTGAGCTTCCCGCAACCGTAACCGAAATTAAGGAAGGCGCGTTCAGCGGCTGCGCCGCTCTTTACAGCATCGACGTATCCAAGGTTGAAACCTTTGGCAACAGCGCGTTTGAAGGCTGCGCTCAGCTTGGTTACACCGAAAAGACTGTTAACCTCGCAGCTGCACAGTATATCGGCGAAAAGGCTTTCAAGGGTTGCTCCTCTATCGAGAGCATCACCTTGGCAGGCGTAGAGGTTAAGGCTGCAGCGTTCAGCGGTTGCTCCGCTCTTGAAGAGGCTGCTCTTGAGAATTGCACCTTGAGTGTTGGTGTGTTTGCTTCTTGGGGCGAGTTCCTTAACGTAACCGTTACCGGCAATAACACCTTGGTTGACGGCACTGCACTTACAGCAGGCGACGTTGAAGCTCTCAAGCTCGTGTTCATCGGCGCGTTTGTAGCAGACGAGGGCACCCAGAAGGCTAACGTAGCGTTCAATTAAAAAACGATAATTAAGCACCGCTTTTCGGCGGTGCTTTTTTTTTGCTTTTGCGGGCGGGCGGTGAAGGCTATCTATATAAATATAGATAAAAATAAAAAAAGACTGTAAATACGGTTGACAAAATTGTGATTACGCAATATAATAATTGCGACTAAATAAGGTGCAATTAAAAGGTGCAATATGAAGCTATCCGCAAAATCCCGTTACGGGCTGCGCGCGTGCTATATTCTGGCGGAAAATTATCCGCTGCACGTATCGGCAACCGAGCTGGAAAAGGGTATAAACGTATCAAATAAATATATAGAGAAGATAATGCGAGTTCTCACGAAGGAAGGGCTTGTGAGCGCAGAGCGCGGCGCAAGCGGCGGGTATTATCTTTTAAAAAGCCCGGCGGAGATCACGGTTGGCTGTATAGTGCGCGCACTTGAAGAGGAGATGGAGTTTATAACGTGCGTATCGCAGGCAAACGTTTGCGAGTGCCCCACCAAAAACGTGTGGAAAAGGCTCTATGCGGGCATAAACGAGGTTTTGGACTCTATCACCCTGCAAAATATGTTAGACGAAAACGTGGGCTCTAAAAGGGCAGACGTTTGCAATTCGGAGGAAACGAGAGAGATATGAACAGAATATATTTCGATCACGCAGCGACAACCCCACTTGATAAAAGGGTTTTAGAAAAAATGACGCCGTACTTCTGCGAAATGGCAGGCAACGCAAACAGCCAGCATTATTTCGGCAGAGAGGCAATGAAGGCCGTTGATGAGGCGAGAGATAAGATTGCCACGCTCATAGGCGCAAAGCCGAGCGAGATATACTTTACCTCGGGCGGCACGGAAGCGGATAACTGGGCACTCAGAGGTGCTGCCGCCGCTTACGGGAAAAAGGGCAAGCATTTTATAATAAGTAAAATAGAGCATGCAGCAATGCTTTCAACGGCAGCTGATCTTGAAAAGCAGGGCTTTGAGTTTACCTATCTTGACGTTGATGAGAGGGGTATGATAAGCACGAAGCAGCTTGAAAAATCAATTCGCCCCGATACTGTTTTTATCGGCATAATGTTTGCAAATAACGAGGTTGGAACTATTCAGCCCATTCAAAAAGCCGCCGAAATCGCAAAGAAACACGGAATCCCGTTCTTTACAGACGCCGTTCAGGCGATGGGAACTTTAGAGATAAACGTTAAAGAGCTCGGTATTGATATGATGAGCTTTTCCGCACATAAGTTCTACGGGCCCAAGGGCATCGGCGCGCTGTACGTTCGCAACGGCCTTACGCTTGGCAGGCTGATTACGGGCGGACATCAGGAGAGGACAAAGAGGGGCGGAACGACTAACGTTCCCGGCGTTGTTGGTTTTGCCGCGGCACTTGAGATCGCCTGTGCCGAGATGGAGGAGAACAGAAAGTACGTTACTCGCCTTCGCGATAAGTTTATTTCGAGGGTGGAAAAGGAGATACCTTACGTTAAGCTGAACGGCCACAGAACGAAGCGCCTGCCTGCAAATGCAGATTTCTCGTTTGAATATATCGAGGGTGAGAGCATTTTGTTCTCGCTGGATCTTGCGGGCATTGCAGTATCGTCAGGCTCGGCTTGCTCGTCCGGCTCGCTTGAGCCGTCGCACGTGCTTCTCGCAATGGGCGTTGACGAGGCGTTGGCGCATGGCTCAATAAGATTTACCTTCGGCAAGCATAACACGATGGACGAGGTGAATTACACGGTTGATAAGCTTAAGGAAACGGTGGCAAGGCTCAGAAAGATGTCGCCACTGTTTGCAGAGTTAAAAGGAGAGATTAAAAATGTATAACGAAAAAGTAATGGAAGCATTTTCAAACCCCAAAAACGTGGGTGAAATAGAAAATCCCGATGGCTTCGGCAAGGTAGGAAACGCATCCTGCGGAGATATAATGCAGATAACCCTTCGCATCGAGAACGACGTGATAACCGATGCTAAATTCAAAACCTTTGGCTGCGCGGCTGCTATTGCAACCAGCTCCACTGCAACGGAGATGGTTAAGGGCATGACGATAGACGAGGCTTTAAAGCTCACCAACAGCCGTGTGGTTGAGGAGTTAGAGGGGCTTCCGCCCCAGAAGATTCACTGCTCCGTGCTGGCAGAGGAAGCTATAAAGGCAGCGATAGAGGATTATCGCAGCAAGAAGAAATAACAAGATATTGTGTGAAAAAGGCGGTTTTTTAAAAAATCGCAAAAATATAATTATATTAAGGAGATATATTATGGCTAAATATGTATGTAATGTTTGCGGCTACGTTCACGAAGGAAACGAGGCTCCCGAATTCTGCCCCCAGTGCAAGGCGCCCAAGGCTAAATTTACAGAGCAGGCAGGCGAGATGACCTGGGCTGCTGAACACGTTGTAGGCGTTGCTGAAGGCGTTTCCGAGGATATCCTTTGCGATCTTCGCGCTAACTTCAACGGCGAGTGCACCGAGGTTGGTATGTACCTTGCAATGGCAAGAGTTGCTTACAGAGAGGGCTATCCCGAAATCGGTATGTACTGGGAAAAGGCTGCTTACGAGGAAGCAGAGCACGCAGCAAAATTTGCAGAGCTTTTGGGTGAGGTTGTAACCTCTTCCACCAAGAAGAACCTTGAGATGAGAATTGAAGCTGAAAACGGCGCAACCGCAGGCAAAGCTGACCTTGCAAAGCGCGCTAAAGCAGCTAACCTCGATGCTATTCACGATACCGTTCACGAAATGGCACGCGACGAGGCTCGTCACGGCAAGGCGTTCAAGGGCTTACTCGAGAGATACTTTAAGTAAGAAGCTGAAGTTTAAGCAGGTGAAGTATGAAAAAAATACTTAGCGTGATATTAACGTTCGTTGTATCCGTTAGCGCAGCTTTTGCGTTTGCTTCCTGCCAAGACGTAAATGACGAAATAAAAAAGGTTAAAAACCTCATAATAATTATAGGCGACGGTATGGGCCTGGAGCACATAAAGGCCGCCGAAATTTATGAGGGAGAGGATTACGGCTTTACCAACTGGCACCAAACCACGGTAAATACCGACTCCTACTTAGGAGAAAACTATTATACGCTGACCGACTCTGCAGCCGGTGGAACGGCAATAGCAACGGGCACCTTAACCGTTAACGGTTACGTGGGTGTTAATCATAAAGGCGAGGAATTATCTACGATTATGGACGTTGCAAAGCAAAAGGGAAAGGCCACGGCCGTTCTCACCACCGATACTATTTACGGCGCTACCCCCGCATCGTTTTCGGCACACGCCTTAAACAGGGGCAATTCAGGGGCAATAGCTGTAAGCCAGCTTACAAGCTCTAACGTGGATCTGCTTTGCGGCACGATTGACGGCATTACTACTGCCGGTTATATCAAGGAGTGTGCGGCTGAAAACGGCTACGTGTATTGCGATAGCCCCGATCAGGCCTGGAGCACCGTTGGTGAGGAAAAGGCGTACTGGCAGCTCGATCTTGCGGGCGTTAACGCCACCGTTGAGCTGTGCGAGGCTACGTCCTACGCCTTGGAATTTGTTGAAAAGGACGAGGACGGCTTTGTTATGATGATAGAGCAGGCTCACGTTGATAAGTATTCTCACGGCAACGATTTTATCGGCGCGGTATGCTCGGTTATCAGCCTTAAGAACACCGTTCAGACGGTTATGGACTGGATCGGCGATAGGGACGATACGGCTGTTTTGATAACAGCCGATCATGAAACGGGCGGCCTTGCGGTGAGCGATAGCGAAGAGGACTATCCCAGAAGCTTTGAGAAATCGAACGGTCAGCTTGGCTCGTACTTTTTCAGCACGGGCGATCACACGCGTAGCTACGTTGGGCTTTTCGTGTACGGAGCAAAGCCTAATTTCAGCGCGTTTGAATTCTACGCTTCAAATAGCTATATCAAAAATACTGAAACCTATAAGCTTATGGTAAAGCTTATTTGACAGGCTAAAAAAACAACAAAAAAAGGCATACTGCGGTATGCCTTTTTTTTATTTTTGTGCGAAATAGGGGGTTTTTGATAAATTATTTGCTCTTGTGGCTGTTTCTCGTGGAGTCGAGTGCCTCGGAGCATTCCTTTTTATATTTGCCGGGAGTCATGCCAAAGGTGCTTTTAAAAAGGCGGAAAAAATACATCTCGTTTTCATAGCCCAGAGAGTAAGCGATCTCCTTGGAGCACATTTTGTTTTCGGCAAGCAGCGTAGCCGCAATGTTCATCTTTTTATGGTTTATGTACTTG
>JAFVXM010000072.1 GCA_017501205.1 Clostridia bacterium | reverse complement strand
GGCAATATCACTCGTCGTTAGACGAATATCACAAATCCGTAAGGATTTATTTAGTTGTCGCAATTCCCTATGGGAAGAGCGACAAAGCTGTGCTTTTTATTAATTATTTACCTAAACGTGGAAATGAAAGGTAAAAGGCTATTTCAGGAGAGAAATAATAAAGGGAATGAAGTGTAGTCTGCTTATTTAGCCTTTAAAAGGAGGAAGAAGCTCGCCTGTGAGCGCATCTTGAAATAAAAGATAATAGCCACTTTTGTCGTCAAATTTGGGCGATGGAAGAAAATACCCCTTGTTATCGAGCTCCTTTGGAATATCGTGAGAGGGCAGAGGTACACCGAAAACAACGTATTCGGGCTGTCCGTCCGGTTCTGTAAGACCTGCAACGTAAAACTTGTTTTCGGAATAATTTATTTTAACGAAGGTAGAGGAGGGTATCCTCTGCTCAAGAGTGCGCTCTCTTGGAAATGAGCAAAGGAGTGATCTCATGGATGCGCTTATTTTGTCGTAGAACGTTTCTCTCCCGTGAGGGCAGATGCCACTTTCATTGCACTCGCGTAAATCGTCGCTTGGCGTTTCTTTGTTGACGCTGTGCGGCGTTTTTTCAGCATCATTGTCAAATTGTAAAACGCTTGATTTTTTGTCATAATGCTCTCCTTTTTCAAGAAATTCACATTGTGGATAAAATGTGGAATCTTGACCGTGATATTTGCTGTCATTATTTAATAAGTGCCCTTTATCGCAGGTTATCTCGCTATATCGGGGGTGAATCGAGGGTTTTTGAGGATAATAGTTTTCCACAGCAATAGCGAAATCGTCGTATGAATCGTTGACTTTAGTGGAATTTTCGCTATTGATCAAACGCTTGATATCCGCGCGTGTTATTATTGTTTTTCCGATGCTTCCAAAGTAATAATTGCTATCATTAACCACGGCGATATAAAAGCTGTCATCATCCTGTAATGGAAGGGAGAAGGGCTGCTCGCCGTCAAGCTTAAAAATGATCCCCTCGTTATTTATCGCATATATTTTTCCATTTGATTTAGGAATTGTAATCTTGTAAAACCCGCCGGCGCGGCGTATTTTGGCAGAAAGTGGGGGAGATTTTCTGTTTTCCTCTGTAAGTATAACCGTTTCAGAAATGAGCATTTTATCCTCCGATCGCTTAATCGTATTATATATATTATTAGGGGGCGTAAAATATACGTTTATGTCGGGTGGAAGGAAATAATGTCAAATTAAATTTTTAACTTTGCAAGATTATTTATATAATTTGTTTCTCAAAATATGCCAAAAATTGCAAAAAAGATTATATAAAATACTTGACAAAGTTTGGCGTGTGTAATAAAATAATAAAAAAAGGAGGAAGCGATTATGAAAAAAAGCGTATACAGCATAATATTGAGTGAGGACGTTGTTCACGAGATAGACCGCCTTGCGTATGAAAACGGCACGAACAGATCGAACTTTATAGATGCAATTCTTGCCGAATACTGCAGGATGATAACGCCTGAAATGAGGATACGCAATATATTTGACCGCATCCTTGAAATGTGTGAGGGAACGAGATTTCTGCCCGATAAGGATCCGTCCTCACAAACAATGACGCTCAGGACGTCGCTGGAGTATAAGTATCATCCAACGGTCAAATACGACGTACAGCTATTCAGAAGAAGAGGACATGCCTTTGGGCAGCTAAAGGTAGGGCTCAGGTCGCAAAGTGCCGAGTTATTGCGCGTTTTAGGAGACTTTTTTAATCTTTTTGCTTTGCTTGAGGAGAAATATCCCTTTGGGAATCCGTCTAAGAGAGGCGTTTATACGTTTGACGGCGCGCGTTTTACGAGAACGCTTGTATTGCCCGAGGTGCGCGAGTACGACGCTGCTGAGATAGCAAACGCAATAAACTCATACGTCAGCATGCTTGACAATATGCTCAACGCATATTTTGCGGGCAGATACCTAACAGATTACGATATGGAGAGAGATTATTTGAGATACCGCAGCACAATGCCACTTTACGTTTAAATGCTTTTTCCTACATTAAAGGAGGTGTTAATAGTGAATCTTGACAAATTTACAAAAAAATCAATTGAAGCCATCCGTGATGCGCAGAACTTATGTATTGAAAGAGGACAGCAGCAAATTTGCCCTGAGCATATTTTTCTGGCTCTGATAGGTGACGAAAACGGACTTGCGTGTAATATTATTAAAAGATGCGGTGCAGACATATCGGAATTGCGCGCAAGGGTTGAGAGGCTTGTTGCCAACATGCCTTCAGTAACCGGTGCAGGCAGAGATCCCGATAAGGTGTTTGTTTCGCCCTCTACCGATAAGGTTTTGGTTGAGGCAGAGAAGACAGCAAAGAGGATGAAGGACGAGTACGTGTCGGTTGAGCATTTGCTTTTATCTTTGGCTTCTGAAAGCGGCGATGAGCTAAAAGCCGCCTTTATCGCGCAAAAACTCGATAAAAACGAATTGCTAAAGCAAATAAAATCCGTTAGGGGAAGTGCGAGTGCAAACAGTGCAACGCCCGAGGATAGCTATGAAGCTCTTTCAAAATACGGAACTGATCTTACCGAAAGGGCTCGCACTCATAAGACCGATCCCGTTATAGGCAGGGACGAGGAGATACGCAACGTTATAAGGATTCTTTCAAGAAAAACCAAGAACAATCCCGTTCTTATAGGTGAGCCCGGCGTTGGCAAAACTGCCATTGCAGAGGGGCTTGCCCAGAGAATAGTGAGGGGCGACGTGCCAGAAGGCCTTAAGGGCAAAACCGTATTCTCCTTGGATATGGGCGCTTTGATTGCAGGTGCGAAATATAGGGGGGAGTTTGAAGAAAGGCTGAAGGCCGTGCTTGGCGAGGTAAAAAACTCTGACGGGCAAATACTTTTGTTTGTGGATGAGCTTCATACCGTTGTCGGTGCCGGCAAGACGGACGGGGCAATGGATGCAGGCAATCTGCTCAAGCCCATGCTTGCGCGCGGCGAGTTGCACTGCATAGGCGCAACGACGCTTGATGAATACAGAAAGTACATTGAAAAGGACCCCGCGCTCGAAAGACGCTTTCAGCCGGTTACGGTAAACGAGCCGACCGTTGAGGATACGGTTTCTATTTTAAGAGGGCTTAAGGAGAGATATGAAATCTTCCACGGCGTAAGAATACACGACAGCGCCCTGATATCCGCGGCAACCCTGTCAAACAGATATATAACCGATAGATTTTTACCGGATAAGGCAATTGATCTCGTTGACGAGGCTGCAGCAATGATCAGAACAGAGATCGACTCAATGCCCGCCGAGATGGATGCAATATCCAGGAGAATAATTCAACTGGAAATTGAAGAAACGGCACTTTCAAAGGAAAAGGATAACTTATCTGCAGAGAGGCTTGTAGCTCTCAAAAAGGAGCTTGGCGACCTGCGCGAAAGGTTTAATTCGATGAAGGCGGAGCTTGATAAGGAAAAGCAGTCGATAACGAAGATCAAGGAGCTGAAGGAGAGCATTGACAAGGTGCGCCAGCAAGCGGAAACGGCAGAGAGAAACTCCGATTACGAGCGTGCCGGGAAGCTCAGATACAGCGATCTTCCAAGGCTGGAGATGGAGCTGCGTCAAGCGCAAGAAGTGGCTCAAAACACGCAAAAAACGCTTCTTCATGATGAGGTCACGGAGGAGGAGATCACGAGAATCGTGTCCAGATGGACGGGTATTCCCACCACCAAGCTCATGGAAGGTGAGAGAGAAAAGATTCTTCATCTTGAGGATATTCTGCATAGGCGTGTGGTTGGTCAGAACGAGGCTGTAAAAAAGGTTTCGGAGGCTATTTTGCGCTCGCGTGCGGGTATATCCGATCCTAACAGACCGATAGGCTCGTTTATGTTTTTAGGCCCCACGGGCGTTGGTAAAACCGAGCTTGCAAAGGCGCTTGCCGAGTATCTTTTTGACGATGAGAAGAACATCGTCAGGATAGATATGAGCGAGTATATGGAAAAGTTCAGCGTAAGCAGGCTTATAGGTGCGCCTCCCGGATACGTGGGTTATGACGAGGGCGGTCAGCTTACGGAAGCGGTGAGGAGAAAGCCCTATTCGGTTGTACTGTTCGACGAGATAGAAAAGGCTCATCCGGACGTGTTTAACGTGCTTTTGCAAATTCTTGACGACGGGAGAGTTACCGATTCACAAGGACGGACGGTGGACTTTAAAAATACTATAATCATAATGACCTCAAACCTCGGCGCAACCTACGTGCTTGAGGGTATCAACGAAAACGGCGAGATATCCGATGAGGCGAGGGCAGAGGTTGAAAGGCTGCTACGTGCATCGTTTAAGCCGGAATTTTTAAACAGGCTGGATGAAATAATGTTCTTCAAGCCTTTGACGAAAGCAGACGTTTTTGCAATTTTGGACATTTTGACCGAGAGGCTTAAAAAACGCCTTAAGGAGCAGGGGCTCAATTTCAGTTTAACGCAGGACGCAAAGCAGTTTATCTTGGAAAATGCGTACGATCCGTCGTTTGGCGCAAGACCTTTAAAGAGATTTATTCAGGCAAGGGTGGAAACGCTTATTGCGAGATACATCGTTGAGCGGAATCCGGAGCCAAATACGGCCGTAGAGATAGACGAGGAGTTCGGCGCACTCGTTATAAAAAAGTGATAAGTGCCCTTTATCGCACAAAAAACCCACCGCAATAAAGGGCGTTGCTCTTAGGGATTTTTAGTATATAACAAAAGTGTAGCCCACTATACTTCGCTTTAAGGCGAAATATGGTGGGCTTTTCATATCAACAAAAGATAAACTATTATAAGTGATATTTTTAGCCGTGTGGCTAAAAGTGATATGCAAGTTTCTTGCGTTATATTTTGACTTGCAGTAAAAGTTATATTATATTTGCCACAACTTACCCTATGGGTAAATATAACTTTGCGTAGCAAAATATAACTGCGAAAGCAATATAACTTGCCGATAGGCAAATATAACTAGTGCGTCAGTAATAATCCCTATTGCTGACGCACTAACTTGCGGTGGGTTAATTTATTTCTTTTAAGTTGATTGAGGGCGGTGCTGTAGAGCAACTGATGCTAAAAAAGGAAGAGCAGAAGACAAGAAGCGCAGAAATGAATAATATTAGTAAATTCAGAATAAAAAAACACACAGCAACACAGCCGGCTAACCGACTGCGCTACTGCTTTGGAAAAAACGAAAAATTATAACTGTTGCCGATCAAACAAAACAGAATAAATTCAGCCACATCCAGAAAAGAACGGCAACAACTATAAACAAAGTAATGTCACAAGCCCCAAAAAACTTTGTATTTATTGTATTATATCAATAAAAGGTGTTGCCGTCAAGCACTTTTACAAAAAAAATTTCTCGCGGACAAAAATTGATGTTTTGTCCGCGAATTGCGGACAGATGTGAAAATGCAAAATGGAGAATTTCGCTCGGTTCAATTATTTTATTTAATAAAAAAAAGAATAAAAGAAGAGGGGAAAAATGCATAAACTTGCAAAATGTGCAAATAAAAAATGATTAAAGGGCGTTGCGCGCTAAAATAATTGACAAAAAAATATATATAATATATAATATTTATTTGATAAATAATAGCGCGTTTACGCGCGCGAGAACAGATATGCGGAAATTCCGCGAAAGAGGTTTTATTATGAACGAAAAAGTTATTCTTACAAAGCAGGGCTATGCAGATCTTGAAACAAAGCTTGAAGAGCTTAAATTTGTAAAGCGTCCGGAAATCGTAGAGCGCATTAAAGAAGCGCGCGCTCAGGGCGATCTTTCTGAAAATGCCGAATACGAGGCTGCCAGAAACGAGCAGTCACTTATTGAAGGTCAGATTGCCGAGATCGAAGCGAAGCTTAAAAACGCAACCATCATTGAGGATGGCGCACGCAGCGAGGACGGTGTTGTTACGGGCAGCAAGGTTACCGTAAACTACCCCGAGCTTAATCGCACCGATAAATACGTTATCGTTGGAACGACTGAGTCCGGCACCCGTGACGGTGAGTACTACAGAATTTCAAACGAGTCTCCCGTAGGCAAAGCAATTCTTTACGCGAAGGCAGGCGATGAGGTTGAGGTTCGCGCACCCGGCGGAGTGAAGAAGGCAGTTATCGTTTCTATTGACTAATATACGGAGAGCAAAAATGGCTGAAAACGAAAAGATTGTAACCGCTTTAGAAGAAGAGAAGGAGCTTGGCGAACAGAGCAGGATTCGCAGAGAAAAGCTCGCTTCACTTATAGAAGAAGGCAGAAACCCTTATGAAAAGGTAAAGTATGCACGCACGCATACCTCGGTGCAGGTGATCGAAAGCTTTGAGGAGCTTGAGGGCCAAACGGTATCTATTGCCGGTAGAATGACCATCCGCAGAATAATGGGTAAGGCGTCCTTTGCAAAGTTTATGGACGGAGCCGGTATTATTCAGGCGTACGTTCGCCGTGACGACGTTGGTGAGGACGACTATAAGCGCTTTAAAACCTGCGATATAGGTGATATTTTTGGTATAACGGGCAAGGTGTTCAAAACTCAGACGGGCGAGGTTTCCGTTCATGCAGAAAGCATAGAGCTTCTTTCAAAAAGCCTTTTGCCCTTGCCTGAAAAATTCCACGGCCTTACGAATACCGATACGCGCTACCGTCAGAGGTACGTGGATCTTATAGTTAATCCCGAGGTTAAGGATACGTTTGTAAAGCGCAGCCAGATACTTAAGGAGATTAGAAATTATCTTGATAACCTTGGATATCTGGAGGTTGACACTCCCGTCCTTCATACGTTGGAGATCGGCGCTGCCGCACGCCCCTTTAAGACTCACCACAACACTCTCGACCTCGATATGTATCTCCGCATCGAAACGGAGCTTTACTTAAAGAGGCTTATCGTGGGTGGCTTTGACAAGGTTTACGAGGTTGGAAGAATATTCCGTAACGAGGGTATGGACGCTTTCCATAACCCCGAGTTTACCTCGATAGAGATGTATCAGGCGTACAGCGATTATAAGGACATGATGGATCTTATAGAGGAAATGTATCGCACGCTTACCCTTAAAATTTGCGGCAAGGGCGTTATAACCTACCAGGGCGAGGAGATAGATATGGCATCTCCCTGGACAAGGCTTACTATGGCTGAGGCGGTAAAGAAATATTGCGGAGCTGACTATTATGCGTGGGAGAGCGACGAGCAGGCGAGAAGCGCTGCAAAGGAGCTTAACTGCGAGGTTCCCGAGGGCAATGCCGCAACGAAGGGACACGTTCTTATCGCGCTGTTTGACGAGTTTGTTGAGGACAAGCTTTTGCAGCCTACCATAATCTACGATTATCCTGTGGAGAACTCCCCTCTTGCAAAGCGTAAGGCGAGCGAGCCCGCTTTCACCGAAAGGTTTGAATATTTTATTTGCAGGCACGAAATGGGCAACGCCTTTTCCGAGCTGAACGATCCTATCGACCAGAAGGAGAGGTTTGTAAAGCAGGTTAACGCAAAGCGTGCGCAGGGTGCAAATGCAGAGGTCGATGAGGACTTCGTAACCGCACTTGAGTACGGCATGCCCCCGACGGGCGGCTTAGGGCTCGGCCTTGACAGGCTGGTTATGCTTTTGACGGACAGCGCAACGATAAGAGACGTTTTGCTGTTCCCCACCATGAAGCCTATAAAGAAGTAAAAGTGGACTATTTCGCATATTAAAGAGGTAAAATGGATAATAGAATTACAAAATCCAGATTGAAAATCTTACTCTCCTACGATCTCATTAAGCTGTTTGCTTTGATCCTGGCAGGGGTAGTTCTCTGGTCTTTGCTTTTTACAATTTTTGGGGCAAGCCTTTCGGAGGGGCAGTCGTTTAACGTTTACTGGTATAACGTGAACGTGTACGAGAACGAGCTTCAGGAAATGCTTGATGCCGATGGAGAGGGCGGTTTTAAAACGTATGAAACGTATGAAACCACCACGTATAATTTTGGCATGTATTCGCCGAGCAATACTACCATGCCCCAGCAGTTTGCCGCATGGTCGAGTGTAGGTCAGCTTGACATTTTGTTCTTGTCGGGCGCAGCCGATATCGAGGAAACCGAGCAAAATGAAAACGGCGAAACGGTTACCGTGAAGAGAAGCCTTGTGGACAATTACGGAGATCACTTTATAGCCCTTAGCGGGCTTGCGGAGTCTGCCGTAAGATACTGTAAGGACAACGGCGGCTATACTGTTGACGGCAAGCCGCAGACGGACGATAAGGCAAAGCAGTTCTTCCACTCAAGGCAGAGAAAGAGCAATTTTTACAGGCACGAAATCTTCACCGAGGATATGGAGGTGGAGAGGCTTGAAAAAATATGGAATGCCGCTAAAAAGCTGGATAAATGGCTAAACGACGAAACCCTCGATATATGGGCTACCAAAACGGTAACCGTGGGCGGAGTCAGCGAGGAGGTCATTTGCGGTATCGATATGGGCAAGCTTGAAAAGGTTGGCGCTAACGCGCAAACAGGAAAAACCTCGTCCTCTCTGTGCGGGTATAACGCCGCGCTGAAGGAAGAGGGTGAAAGCGTTGCCGAGGGAGTAGTTTTGGCGGTTATGGATAACAAATCGAAGCAGCCGCACGGCATTTACGAAAGCCTTTTGTTTGTGGTTGCTGTAGTTGAGAATTATTCATCTCTTTCATGAAGGAGATGAGAAAGCCGCTTATACTGACGGCGCTAAAAAAATATGCGGACGATAATCCTGTCCGCTTTCATATGCCCGGGCACAAGGGCAGCAAGGAGTTTGCGACCATCTTTTCCGAAGCGCAGTACGATATAACCGAGTTGTCGTTTTCGGGCTGTCTGACATCCGGCGAGGGCGTGGTTGCAGAGGCAGAAACGGCGGTTGCGGAGATACTCGGCGCTCACCGCTCGCACTTCGTTACGGATGGCTCCTCAATATCCGTGCTCGCCATGATGTACGCTCTGTCCAAAGGGGGCAAAAAGGTGATTATCCCCCGTAATTCGCACAAAAGCGTGTATAATGCGCTAAAGCTTTTTGGGCTTGATCCGCTGTTTTTGGAGTGTGTGCAGGAAGATGGAGTGCTTCATCAAAGGGTGGAAAGCGCGGAGAAATATTTGAATGACGGCGACGTTTGCGGACTGCTGATAGTATCTC
>JAFVXM010000071.1 GCA_017501205.1 Clostridia bacterium | reverse complement strand
TCGGGCGCAGTAGAGGAGTTCACCGTTTCCTCGATAGGCGCTTACGCATTTGCGGCAAGCACGGTTGAAACGGCAGACCTCACAAACGTAATATTCGGTGACGGTGCGTTCAGCGAGTGTTGGGCTCTTACAACCGTAACCGTAAACTGCGCGGTTATTCCCGCACACGCATTTGAGAGAACGGAAGCTCTTACCACTCTTAACACCACCTCCGATCTCGTTCAGATATGCGACTATGCGTTTGCACACACCGCACTCAAGAGCATTGATCTCAGCGCAGCTATCGTAGACGACAACGCGTTTGCCTTCTCTAAAGTAGAGAGCGTTGTTCTCAAAAATGCAACTACCGTCGGTATAAGCGCGTTTGAGGGCTCGGCAGTTAAGTCCGTAGAGCTCGGCGCAGTAAGCTACATGGGCTCAAGGGCGTTCGCAAATTGTAACAGCCTTGCAACCGTAACCCTCGCAGAAGGCAGCACTATGATCGCTGATTCAGCCTTCTATAAGGAAGAGGAGAGCAAGGTGCTCACAACGGTAAACGTTCCCGAAACGCTCACCTTTGTTGGCGCATACGCGTTCTATAATAACGCAGGTCTTAAGTCCTTCGTTGCAGAGGGCCTCACTTACGTAGGCAATTTCGCGTTTACCTACGCAAACGCACTCAAGACCTTCGCGTTCGATAACGTAACGTACGTTGGCGATTACGCCTTCACCGGCGCAAGAGTAGACGTTTCAAAAGATTATTTCGATAGAGAGTTCAGCTGGATGGCTGCTGATATCGAGTATGCTGCAGACTTTACCACGCTCAACCTCGCAAAGGTAACTCACGTCGGTCAGTACGCATTTGCAGGCGTACCCGCAACGGAGATCAAGGCTCCCGTCGTTGAGCATATAGGCGAGCAGGCGTTCTATGCAACGGAGATGGCAACGTTTAACATCCCCGCAACGGTAGAGTTCATAGGAGAGGGCGCGTTTGCTGCAACCTTTAACGCAACCGAGTTTACGTCCGACAATGCAACCTACGTATCCGAGGAAGGCGTTATCTACCGCATTATGGATAACGGCAAGCTCGAGCTCTTCGCTTACCCCGCTGCAAGAAAGGCAGAGAGAGATCCTAATATGATGAGCTATCGCTACTACGCCGTTAAGGAAGGCACTGTAAGAATAGCTGAATACGCAGGCTCGTTTATTCAGGCGGGCGCAATGCACGAGATAGTATTCCCGTACACCCTCAAGACCATCGGCTCCTATGCGTTCTTCAATTCCGCAATTGAAACCTACACCTTCGAGAGTGTGAACGCCCCCGTTCTTGAGGCGATCCCCACCGATGATATTTACGTATACCTCTCGCAGATATTCGGTAACTTCCGCGGTATGTTCTACACCAACTTCAAAACCTTCTTCTGCTACCTGTTCCCGTATGAATATATGGGCATTGAGAGCGGCGGAATAGGCATTGAATACCAGTACCCCGCAAACGGCGTTGGCTACGATAATTACGTATATAGCGCATACTTTGATAAGGGCATTAAGAGCAACCCCGTTATGGATGATTACACCCGCGAGGCAAAGGCAAAGATAGATGCGCTCTACACCGCAGAGGAGATTGAGCAGTGGCTTAACCTTGAGGTAACGGCTGAAAACAAGCAGATGGTTATTGATTTCGGCGAGGCTGTTAAGGAAGCACGCGTATACTACAACAACGTTGCAGATCCTGTTCAGCAGTCCTTCCTCACCGCAGGCAGCGGCGAAAAGATCTCCGCACTTGAAACCTCACTCAGGGCTGTAAAGGCTCACTTCGGTATAGAGGTTAAGATCAAGGGCCTCACCTACGAGAGCGACTATAAGAAGGAATATTTCGCAGGCGAAACCTTCGATCTCGGCTCACTTGTAGTTATTATCGAGTATGACGACGGCTCCACCGAGGTAGCTGATCCCGCAGGGCTCACCCTCGTTACAGGCGTTCTCGATACCTACACCCGTGCCGTAAGCATTAACGGCAACTACGGTGGAAGCGTATACACGCTCAGGGTAACCGTAAGCGTAACCGAAAAACCGCAGAGCCCCGAGGATTCGTCCTCAAGCTCCTCGTCCTCGTCCGAGCAGGATAGCACGGGCAGCAGTCAGTCCTCGTCCACGCAGATCTCTTCGTCTGACGGAAGAAACGGCGGAAACGTTGGCTTAATAGTTGGTATCTCTGCAGGCGCAGTTGCGGTTATCGCGGCAGCAGTAGTGGTTATCTTCATTAAAAAGCGCAAATAAGCGATAAATAAAGAGCGGCAGCTTTGGTATTCCTTAGCCGTCGCTCTTTTGTTTTTTAAGGATTTAACATTTTTGCGCGGATTTAATCAAAAAAAGCTTCATCGCCGAAAAATCGTTTGTTAAAACGGAAATAAAGTTGTATAATATTGTTATGGAAAAGATTACCGATTACGATAGCTATTTGCTATCAAGAAAAGAAAAGATAGAGCGCAGGCTTTCAATCTACGCGCCCGTGCTTCAAAAAAAGGGCTTCGTCACAGAGGTTGCAAGCTGGTGGGAAACCGTGCAGAGCGTTGAGCCCGTGTGTATTGAGGATGAGGAGATAGACGCCCTCTCCACAGAGGAACAAACGGAGTACGTGCGCCATCCCGGCATACCGGCAAACGGCTACGTCAGCCTGTCGGTCAGGCACGAGATAGAGGATGAGGACGATGCCATCGTTTATATAATCCCTGTCTGCAACGGCTGCGGCGGAGAGGACGAGCAGCTGGATATGGGAAAGGAGCTCATCGACGCAACCTTTTTGGAGATTGCAAAAATTGCAAGGAAAGGTAAGCTCGGCTACTTAAAGATTAAGAGAAAACACATTAACGAGGTTATGGAAAATCTGCTTTTAAAAAGCAAAAAGTCCGCTAAAACAGGGGTTATCGTTACAATCAGCATTGTTGGTGCGGTGCTCGTGGTGGCGGCTATAGCCATGATAATAGTACTTTAAACGGAGATTTTTATGAAGGTTTTTGCTATAAGCGATCTGCATCTGTCAACAACGGCCCCCAAGCCGATGGACGTTTTCGGTGCGCGCTGGCAAAACTATATAGAGCGCATCCGTGCCGACTGGGTGGCGAAGGTAAGTGAGGACGACGTGGTTTTGATAGCCGGCGATATAAGCTGGGCTATGAAGCTTGAGGACGCCATCACCGATATATCCACACTTGCAGATCTTCCCGGCAAAAAGATAATGATACGCGGCAATCACGATTACTGGTGGAACGGCATTTCAAAGATCCGTGCCCGCCTGCCGGAGGGCTTTTACTGCCTGCAAAATGACTGCTTGCGGCAGGGCGGCGTGGTTTTCTGCGGCTCTCGCGGATGGGCAGTAGAGGGTAGCCCCGATTTTAAAGAGCAGGATAGAAAGATATACCTTCGTGAGGCGGAGAGGCTTAAAATAGCATTTTCGCAGGTTGCGAAGGTGAGAGAGGAGGGCGATAAGCTCGTGTGTCTTATCCACTATCCGCCCTTTAACGTAAAGAGGGAAGGCTCGTTATTTACAGAAATTTTTGAAAGGTTCAAAGTGGATAAAGTCGTTTACGGTCACCTTCACGGTAAGGAGAGCCGAACCGATCTGCTTTTAAAAAGAAACGGCATAGATTACCACCTGACCTCGTGCGATCAGGTGGATAACACGCTTACGCTTATATTAGAGGTGTAACAAAAGCCGCCTAAATCACGCAAAATCAAGCATTTTCAGGAGATATTCGCATGGAAAACACAGCTGAAGGAAACGTAAAAGAGGAGAGTAAGGTAAGGTCGTATTTTAAAAACCTTCCGAGGCGTTACTTCATCGATGCGTTTACGGGCATGGCGCAAGGCCTTTTCGTAACGCTCATTGCGGGCACAATCGTAAAAACGGTGGGCAGCCTTATCGGCGCGCAGACTGCAGTTGGCAAGATATTTATCTTGCTTGGTCAGATTGCAAGCGTGCTTATGGGCGCAGGCATAGGCGCGGGAATAGCCAACTATTTAAAAGCACCCCGTCTTG
>JAFVXM010000070.1 GCA_017501205.1 Clostridia bacterium | reverse complement strand
AAGTTTTATTTTCCCTTTCGGGAAAGTTGTGGCAAATATAATATAACTTTAACCGTAGGTTAAAATATAACTGCTTACGCAGTTGGCGTTCGCTACGCTCGGCTACACTGTTTACTGCGTAAACAATATCACTTTTAGCCATAAGGCTAAAAATATAACTAAATTATTTAACTATTCTGTGGATAAGAAAAGCCCACCATATTTCGCTTTTTGCGAAGTATAGTGGGCTACACTTTTTGTTATTGCTTAAAAATCCCTATGGGACACGTCCTTTACGCCGAGCTTATTATTTTGCTGTCAAAAGCCTCGCCCTACTCGCCAAGCTTTCTCTTTGCCTCGGAAAGCATAAGCTTGATTCTGTTAAGCTGGTTTACCTCGCTTGCACCGGGATCGTAATCCACGGCGGCAATATTCGCCTCGGGAAAGCTTTCCTTCAATATTTTTATAACGCCCTTGCCAACCACGTGGTTTGGCAGGCACGCAAACGGCTGTATGCACACGATATTAGGTGTGCCGCTCTTTAAAAGCTCAACCATTTCTCCGGTTAAGAACCAGCCCTCGCCGTACTGATTTCCAAGCGAGAGGAAGGGCTTTGTCTGCTCTGCAATTTCCTCGATAGGAACGGGCACATCGAAGCGTTTGCTGGATTTAAGTGCCTTTATCGCAGGTTTCCTAAACATTTTGATAAGCCATATACCGAGCTCTGAAACAATCTTGCGCTTCTTTTTCATGTAATAGTAGCGCTGTTGATATACGTTGTTATACAGGCTGTAATTCATAAAATCCATAAGATCCGGAACGACAGCCTCCGCACCCTCGCGCTCAAGCAGATCCACGAGGTAGTTATTTGCAAGCGGCATGTATTTAACAAGAATCTCTCCCACTATGCCAACGCGCGGCTTTGTTAAGGCCTCGTCAATCGGCAGCGCATCGAAATCCTCAACGATACTCCTGCACGCCTTGGCATAGCCTATCCGTTGCTTTTTATCCGTAAGCGAAAGGGCGCATGCGCTCACCCACTTATCGCGAAGGGCGTTTGCCGAACCCACCTCAATCTCATACGGGCGAACTCGGTACAGACAACGCATGATCAAATCGCCGTAAACAACTCCCTTTGCCGCCGCCATGAGCAATGAAGGCTTGATCTTAAAGCCCTCGTTCTTTTCCATACCGTTCGCGTTAAGCGATATTACGGGCACGTGCGACAGCCCTGCCTTTTCCAGCGCCCGTCGGATAAATGCAACGTAATTGCTTGCCCTGCAGCAGCCGCCCGTCTGCGTCATGATAACGGCAAGCTTATCCGTATCGTACTTACCGGATAAAACGGCCTCCATTATTTGCCCAACCGTTATGATAGACGGATAGCATGCGTCGTTATTTACAAACTGCAGCCCTTTATCCACTGCGCTGCGATTGTCGTTATCGAGAATAACCACGTTATAGCCGTGCCTTCTGAACACGGGCGCGAGAATATCAAAGTGTATGGGGCTCATTTGCGGTGCGAGTATCGTATATCCCTCGTCCTTCATACGCTTTGTGTATTCTGCCCTCTTATATTCAACCGGCTTTGGCTGGGGCTTAACACCCTTTTCCCTTCTCGCGTTGATTGCGGCGATAAGGCTTCTTATGCGTATTCTGACCGCACCGAGATTGCTCACCTCGTCTATTTTAAGCACGGTGTAAAGCTTGTTGCTGTTTTCGAGAATCTCGTTTACCTGATCGGTCGTTACGGCATCCAGACCACAACCGAAGGAGAACAACTGTATCATCTCCATATCGTCGCGCGCACTCACAAACTCAGCCGCCGTATACAGACGCGAGTGATAAACCCATTGATCCACAACCCTGAGCGGGCGTTCGGGATCAAACCCCACAGGCAAGCTATCCTCTGTGAAAACGTCAAACCCGTACGATGCTATAAGCTCGGGAATACCGTGGTTGATCTCGGGCGAGATATGGTAGGGCCTTCCGGCAAGAACAATGCCTCTGCCTCCCCTCTGCTCCATCTGTTCGAGAACACGCTTGCCCTCGGCAACAATCTCATCCTTTGCCCTTATCTGCTCGCTCCACGCAAGCCTTGCCGCACGCGACACCTCGTTTGCAGGAATCCCCCACTCCTCGGCGCACAGCTCAACAAGCCTCTTCTCCGCCGTTTGCTCACTTGTAAAGGCTATAAACGGGCGCACGTAACGCACACCCTTATCCCTTATATCCTCAACGTTGTTTTTGAGATTTTCGGGATAGGATACTACCATGGGGCAGTTGTAGTGGTTTTTAGCACCTGCAACCTCCTGCCTTTCATAAAATACGCAGGGGTGAAATATTGTTTTGATCCCGCTGTTTATAAGCCACTGCACATGACCGTGCGCGAGCTTTGCGGGGTAGCATTCAGACTCCGACGGGATACTCTCCATGCCGAGCTCGTAAAGCTGCCTATCCGCCTCGGGAGAAAGCACCACCTCAAAGTCAAGCGCGCTGAAAAAGGTTGCCCAGTAGGGGTAGTTTTCATACATGTTCAAAACGCGCGGTATGCCGATTTTTCCGCGTTTTGCGGGGTTTTTAGAAAATTGTTCAGCATACGGATATTCAAATATCCTGTGCCTTTTAAACTCTACAAGGTTTGCGCCCTTCATCGAGCCGGAAACTTTGCCCGACCCCTTTTCACAGCGATTGCCAACCACGTGCCTACGTCCGCCGGAAAAGACGTTAACCGTGAGCATGCAGTTATTGGTACAGCCTCCGCACCTTGCCGCGGTGGTCTTATATGAAAGATTTATTATCTCGTCCGTAGGCAGCATAGAGCTACGCTCTCCACAGTACCCGTCCTTTGCAATAAGCGCAGCGCCAAATGCACCCATAATGCCGGATATATCCGGGCAAACAACCTCTACACCGGCTATCCTTTCCAGCGCACGGAGGACGGCGTGATTGTAAAAGGTTCCGCCCTGAACCACAATGTGTTTTCCAAGCTGATCGGGCGACGTAAGCTTAATAACCTTATACAGTGCGTTTTTTATTACAGAGTAGGCAAGCCCCGCGGAAATATCCGAAACGCTCGCGCCTTCCTTTTGTGCTTGCTTTACGTTAGAGTTCATAAACACCGTGCATCTCGTTCCAAGATCCACGGGATTTTGTGCGAAAAGGGCGGCTTTTGCAAATTCTGCAGCCGTCATCGAAAGCGAGTTTGCAAAGTTTTCTATAAACGATCCGCAGCCCGATGAGCACGCCTCGTTGAGCGTAACGGAATCCACAAATCCATCGCGAAGGCGGATGCACTTCATATCCTGGCCGCCTATATCGAGCACGCAATCCACCTGCGGATCAAAAAACGCCGCGGCTCTGCTGTGAGCAACCGTTTCAACCTCGCCCACGTCAAGACAGAACGCTGCCTTTAAAAGTGCCTCGCCGTAGCCCGTGGAGCATGATCTGACTATACTTGCTCCGCTCGGCATAAGCTTACTCATTTCCGCAACGGCAGATATTGCCGTTTTTATGGGATTGCCCTCGTTGTTTGCATAAAAGGAGTAGAGAAGCTCCCCTTCCTCGCCTATCAGGGCGAGCTTTGTTGTGGTTGAGCCGGCATCTATTCCGAGGAAGCAATTGCCGGAATATTCCTCAAGCCTACCCCTTGCAACGGAAGCTTTGGCGTGGCGCGCGGAAAAGCTCGCGTAATCATCGGCGCCGTCAAAAAGAGGCTGAAGTCTTTTTATTTCAGACTCCATCTCCACGCCGTTTTCAAGGCGCAAAATAAGCTCATCAAGCCTTATTCCATCACCGCTGCCCGATGTGAGTGCGGATCCGAAAGCAGCGAAAAGATGTGAGTTTTCGGGGTCTTTTGCCGTTTTTTCAGTAAGCTTAAGCGTGCGTATAAAAGCCTGCTTCAGCTCGGATAGATAGTGTAGCGGACCACCCAAAAAGGTTACGGTTCCGCGAATAGGCTTACCGCACGCAAGCCCGGATATGGTTTGATTTACAACCGCTTGAAAAATGGAAACGGCGAGGTCTGCCTTGGTTGCGCCCTCGTTGATAAGCGGCTGAATATCGGTTTTTGCAAACACGCCGCAGCGCGCAGCTATGGGGTACACAGTCCTGTATTCCTTTGCTGCCTCGTTAAGCCCCTCGGCATCCGTTTGCAAAAGCGCTGCCATCTGATCGATAAACGAGCCCGTGCCGCCTGCACATACTCCGTTCATCCTCTCCTCCACTCCGTTGCCGAAGTAGATTATCTTGGCGTCCTCTCCGCCAAGCTCAATTGCAACGTCCGTTTCGGGAACGACCTTGCGTATAGCAGAGCAGGTGGCAACCACCTCCTGCACAAAATTGATACCAAGCGCCTTCCCGAGCCCTATGCCGCCCGAGCCCGTTATCTGAGGGATAAGCTCACACTCGCCAAGCCTTTCCTTAACGTCCTTCAGCAGTCCGCACAGCGTAAGCTGTGTATGAGAGCGGTGACGGCAATATTCACCAAATACGATACCGTCGTTTTCGTCCAGAACAACCACCTTTACGGTAGTTGAGCCCACGTCAATTCCGGCTCTGAGTTTTTTCATTTGCCTTTTCTCCTTAATGTTTTCCCCTGCGTGTAAAGCGTAGAGCAAAAAACGCAAATAAACTTCTTTACTTTTTTTTATTATACTCTCTTCTTAAAGATTTGTCAAATATCGACATTTTACCCCATAAAATACCCTCAATCGGAAAAATCCTTGACAAAACGTTTTTTTCCGTGCTATAATGCTTACCGAATTGGGTATTTTTGCAGCAGCACTGTGAATAAAGATAAGCTCAAGTTTTTTACAGGAGAAGAAAATGTACCAGCTTTTTACAGATACTGATACCGACTTAACACCGGAAAAAGCCGCCGAATACGGCTACGAGATGATAAGCATGCCTTATGCTGAAAATGGAAAGGACGAGGTTTTCCCTTACGTGGATTTTAAAACCTTTGAGTATCACACCTTTTACGACACCTTGAGAAACGGCGTGATCCCCCAGACCTTTGCATTATCTCCCCAGAAATATATAGATTATTTTGAGCCCTACTTTAAGGATGGGAAGGATGTTTTATACGTTCATTTTTCTGCTGTGATGAGCGGCACGTTCGATGCGTTGAGGCTTGCAGAAATTGAGCTCAAGAAAAAATATCCCGAAAGAACGCTTTATAAGGTAGACACCAAGGCTATTACCATAGGTAGCTACAATATCGTTTGCGAAATAGGCAAGCTTGCCAAAAACGGCGCTACGGTTGAGCAAATTCTTGAGTGGGCAAAAACCGAGGTTGATAAGTTCGCCGTTTATTTCTACGCTGACGACCTCAAGTTTTTTGCAAAAAGCGGCAGGGTAAGCAACTTCTCCGCAAGCATGGGCAACCTGTTCGGCATACGCCCCATCCTCACAATGAACAGTGAGGGAAGGATGGCATCCATCGCAAAGGCAAAGGGCAGACGCGGCGCAGTAAACAAGCTTTTGCAGTTTGTACGCGAGCTTAAGGATGATATAAAATCCTACAACGTTATCATCGGCCATACCGATGCTTACGATCAGGCAATAGCCGTAAGGGATATGCTTATCAGCGAATACGGTGACGATCTTAAAACCGAAATCGTTGTGGTAAACCCCACTGCAGGAAGCCATTGCGGTCCCGATACGATAGGCATTTGCTTCCACGCAATCCACAGATAAACTTAAAAAACATATAAAAAGTCCCGTTTTTCTCGCAAAAACGGGACTTTTCTTGTTTAATTATTTTTTCTTGCTCTTGCTTTTAGCAGCTAAGCGAGTTATGAGCTTTGTTATCTCAACGATGGGTATTATCGTGAGGGCGAGCCCCATTGCCATAAAATATTCTTCAATGTGGATGGGTGCAAAGCTGAACGCATCGCGAAGGGGGGGAACAAAAATAACGAGCGTTGTGAGAAGCAACGACAATCCAAATGCGCCCCACATTACCATATTCTGCTTCTTCATCGTAAAGATGCTTCCGCGTTGGCTGCGTACGTTGAACGCGTGGAACATTTCTGCCATGCTCATCGTAAGGAAAGCCATGGTTATACCGTCGGGACTGTATCCCTTGGGTATCTCAAACACAAAGTTGCCGGTTTGATAATAAACCTCCATACCGTGGCCGATAAAATACGCGAGCAGGGTGAGGATTGCAACGAACAAGCCCTGAAGAACTACGCTCACTGCCATACCGCCGGCAAAGATTCCGTCCTTGCTGTTTCTCGGGGGGCGGCGCATAATGTCGTCCTCGCCCTTCTCAACACCGAGTGCAAGTGCGGGGAACGTATCGGTTATAAGGTTAATCCAAAGAAGATGCACGGGCTCGAGAAGCGTAACGCCCATGAGCGTTGCAACGAATATGCCGATTACCTCGGAGAGGTTACTGGAGAGAAGGAATTGAATCGCCTTTCTTATATTATCGTATATTCTTCTGCCCTCGCCTACTGCGGAAACGATTGTTGCAAAGTTATCGTCTGCAAGCACCATATCGGCGGTATTCTTGGTAACGTCCGTACCTGTTATACCCATGCCCACGCCTATATCCGCGCTCTTTATAGAGGGTGCGTCGTTAACGCCGTCGCCCGTCATAGCCGTAACGTAGCCCTTCTTCTTCCAGGTGGTTACGATGCGAACCTTATGCTCGGGCTGAACCCTTGCGTAAACGGAGTATTTTTCAATTTCCTTTTCAAACTGCTCGTCTGAAATATCGTTGAGCATTGCGCCGGTTATCGCCTGCGATTTATCAGTAATAATACCAAGCTCAAGCGCGATTGCAACTGCAGTATCAATGTGATCGCCCGTTATCATAATGGGCTTAATTCCTGCCTCTCGGCACTGCTTTATCGCATCCAAAACCTCAGGGCGAACGGGGTCGATCATGCCCGTTAAGCCGAGAAATACGAGGTTTTTCTCTAAATTCTCAGGCTCAAACGAGGTGGGAACCTCTCCGTATTTTCTGTATGCCGCAGCGAGCACGCGAAGGGCCTTATCCGCCATCCTCTTGTTCTCTACAAGTATGCTTGCGCGAAGCTCATCGGTGAGCACTACCTCGCTGCCGCCAACGAGTGCGTGCGTGCAGTTTTTGAGTATTTCGTCAGGCGCACCCTTGGTGTACTGTACAATGCCCTCATCCGTTTGATGCACGGTGGACATCATCTTTCTCATACTGTCAAACGGCGCTTCACCAACGCGGGGCGAGGTTGCCGAAAGCTGTGTTTTATCTATCCCAAGCTTAAAGGCGTAATTCACGAGCGCGCATTCGGTAGGCTCGCCTATTGCGGCGCCGTTCTCCAAAATCGCATCGGAGCACTGCGCCATGGCCGTTGCGAGAAGTGCCTCGTTCTCCCCGTAATGCTCAACCACCGTCATCTTGTTCTGCGTGAGCGTGCCCGTTTTATCCGAGCATATTATCTGCACACAGCCAAGCGTTTCAACTGCAGTGAGCTTGCGGATAACAGCGTTCTTTTTAGACATATTCGTTACGCCGATGGAAAGAACGATGGTAACTACGGTTGCAAGTCCTTCGGGTATTGCTGCAACAGCGAGGGACACTGCTACGATAAAGCTATCGAGAAGGGTTTCCCAAATGTTATTCGCGAAATCCGCACCTATAAGCTTAAATCCAAATATAAACACACATATACCGAGCACGGCGTAGGTGAGAATTTTGGAAAGCTGACCGAGCTTTTTCTGGAGAGGCGTCTGCTCGTCCTCTGCTTGAGCCAAAACGTCTGCAATCTTGCCCATCTCCGTTTCCATGCCCGTACCGACAACAACGGCCTTGCCTCTGCCGTAAACCACGGTGCTGCCCATATAAACCATATTTTTGCGGTCACCGAGGGGAACGTCCTTCCTATCTCCAAGCGAAATGCTCTCTTCCTGCTTTTCGCTGGGAACGCTCTCGCCCGTGAGGGCTGCTTCCTCAACCTTCATGCTGGCGCACTCAATTATTCGTGCGTCTGCAGGTACGCTATCTCCCGCCTCAAGCACGATGATATCGCCAACAACAACGTCCTCACTCTTAACGGTTATCTGGCGTCCGCCACGAATAACCTTACAGGTTGAGGCAGTCATCTCTTGCAGGGCGGCAATCGCCTGCTCTGCCTTGCTCTCCTGTATAACGCCGAGTATTGCGTTGAGAAGCACGACGACCATAATAATTATAACGTCTGCAAATTCGCCGTGACCGGTGTTGATCTTATCCACGATAGCGATTGCAAGGCTTACGAGCGCCGCCGCAATCAGGATGATGATCATAGGATCAGCAAGCTGCTTGAAGAACCTGACTATAATGGGGGTTTTCTTACCCTCCTTAAGCTTGTTCTTCCCGTTTTTTTCAAGGCGCGCTTGGCTCTCCTCCGCGGTGAGTCCGTCTACGGATGACGCCACCGCCTTGAGCACCTCGTTCGCACCTGAAAGATAATGCTTCATATATCTTCTCCTTTTGCAAAAAAGCTTAAAACCCGCCTTTTTCGCACATTATTTACAAAAAAACACGCACCTCGGCTAAAAAGGCGCGTGAGTCTTATCGTTTCAAGCAACCCCGGGCAGATTGCCGGTTGACGGAATTGCTACGGCATAAGCCGCCGATTACTCCCCCACTGGAGTTTTCTTAAATTATATCATCCGCAGGCTGTCTATGTCAAGCGAAACGCAACCGTTTTTATTTTTTGCCGTCCTCGGAGCCTTGCTCAGGCTTTGACAGCGCAACCTTAACGATAAATACAATAAGCATGATTATAGCAAACGCAAACATACCGAGGATAATATACTCCACGTAGTCGGCAAAAAGCCAAGTGAGAAGGGTTATTGCCGCGCCCGCGGTGAGGTTGCCAAGCACTATCGGCAGTATGCTTTCCTTGAATTTTAAGCCAAGAAATACAGCTATTGCCGTGCCAGTCCAAACACCTGTCAGCGGTAACGGCACCGCAATAAACGCGTAAACGCCCAATATGAGCATTTTTCTTACCTTTTCCTCTCCGTTTCCGCTATCCTTAAGCTTTTCGGCACGGCGCTTAAACACGCCCTCTATCTTCTCCGTCAGTCGGTGCAGGGGCTTCCACCTTTTCATAAGATTGAATATCGGCACAAGCAAAAAGAAAATAGGTATGCTTATCACGGTGGATCCCACGTAAGCAAGCCCTGCCGACTGCCACAGATTAAGCCCCAGCGCCTCGCCGATGGGAATAGCGCCCTTTAGCTCTATCAGCGGAAACATGGATACAAGCGCCACAGTAACAAACGAATTGCCCGTTATTGATTGCAAAAATTCAACGATTGCTTCTTTCATTTTACCTTTAATCAATTGATTTATTTTTTAAATTATTATATCATATACTTGCGCGGTTGTGCAAGAGTTTTTTCACCTTGCTGTAAAATTTCGGCATATTCTACAATAAGTGCCCTTTTTCGCGCAAAATCAATGCTACAGGTAAATTATATGACGCTTCAACAGCTTTTATCCCCCACAAGAAGAGCTATCGACGAATACCACATGATAGCCGACGGCGACCGCGTTGCCGTGGGACTTTCCGGCGGAAAGGATTCCGTTGCCCTGCTATATATTCTTGCAGGGCTAAAAAAATTTTATCCCCATCCGTTTGAGCTCGTTGCCATACATATCGATATGGGGCTGAAGGGCGCCGATCCAAAACACAAGCAGGGGCTTGCCGATTTATGCAAGGAGCTTGACGTTGAGTACCACCACGTAAAAACGGATATTGCCGAGATTATTTTTGACGTGCGCAAGGAGAGCAATCCCTGCAGCCTCTGTTCAAAAATGCGCAGAGGTGCGCTAAACAACACGGCAATCGAAATGGGCTGTAACAAGCTTGCACTCGGTCACCACGCAGACGATCTGATCGAAACTCTTTTTCTATCAATGTTCTACGAGGGCAGGCTCTCAACCTTTTCGCCCGTGTCGTATATGGATCGCTCGAACGTCACGCTTATTCGACCTATGATTTATGTAAACGAGGCAGATATCGCATCTTTTTGCAAGGATAAGCCCGTTTTCAAAAGCGCGTGTCCCGCCGATAAAAACACCAAGCGCGAGTATATTAAAAGCCTGATTGCAAGCATAAAGAAGGATATCCCCTTCGTTAAGCGCAGAATCCACGGCGCCATAACTCACCCCGAAAGAAACAATCTTTTTGACAAATGCGAGAAATTTAAGGTTGAAATCGTTAAAAGCCGTGACGACAACGAGTGACGCGCACATCAAAATCTACGGATAAAATAACGAAAACGGCTTTAATATATTTGCTTTTGTTTTAAATTTATATTATACTTAAAACAGAATTTTATCTTGTATTAACCTAAAGGAGTATATACGATGCTTGATATTAAGATGATTGCGGAGAATCCCCAAAAGGTATCCGCCGCCCTGCTTAAAAAGGGCCACGAGGTTGACTTTACCGAACTTTTAGCTTGGGATACCGAGAGAAGGCAAACCATCTACGAGGTTGAAACCTTTAAAGCTCAGAAGAACAAGGTTTCTGCAGATATCCCCCGCCTTAAAAAGGAAGGCAAGCCCGTTGACGGTATCTTTGCCGAAATGAAGGAGCTTGGCGTTAAGATTGCCGAAGGCGATAAAAAGCAGGCAGAGCTTGAAAAGAAGATTTTTGATTTCCTCTGCGCTCTTCCCAACCTGCCCGATGACGACCTTCTCCCCGGCGAAAAGGAAAACAACGAGGTTGTAAAGGTTTATAACTCAAAGCCTGAATTCGGCTTTGAGCCCAAAAACCACGTTGACCTCTGCACGTCGCTCGGCATGATCGATTACGAGCGCGGCGTTAAGCTTTCGGGCAACGGCTACTGGCTATACCGCAACTGGGGTGCAAGGCTTGAATGGGCACTCCTCAACTTCTTTATTTCCGAGCATTTAAACGATGGCTACGAGATGATTCTTCCCCCTCACCAGCTTGGATATAACTGCGGATTCGGCGCCGGTCAGTTCCCCAAGTTTGCCGATGAGGTTTACTGGGTTGATCCTGAAGAAGATAAAACTAAGAGCAAATTCATGCTCCCCACGGCAGAAACCGCACTCGTAAATATGTACGCGGGCGAGATTATCGATGAGGCTAAGCTCCCCATGAAGTTCTTTGCTTACACTCCTTGCTACCGTAAGGAAGCAGGCAGCGCAAGGGCTGAAGAGCGCGGCATGATCCGCGGCCACCAGTTCAACAAGGTTGAAATGGTTCAGTACGCTCACCCCGATCACTCTATGCAGGCATTTGAAGAATTGGTTGGCAAGGCTTGTTCGCTTATGGATAAGCTTGGCTTGCATTTCCGTCTTTCCAAGCTTGCTGCAGGCGATTGCTCTGCATCTATGGCAAGAACCTACGACATTGAGGTTTGGATTCCCTCTATGGGTATCTATAAGGAGGTAAGCTCCGTTTCCAACGCAAACGACTATCAGGCAAGAAGAAACAACACCCGTTTCAGAGATAGCAAAACGGGCAGACCTCAGTTCCTTCACACCCTTAACGGCTCCGGTCTTGCAACCAGCCGCGTTATGCCCGCTATTGTAGAGCAGTATCAAAATGCTGACGGTTCGATTACCGTTCCCGAAGTATTAAGACCCTTCCTCGGCGGCCTTGAGGTTATAAAATAAGTTTCTCAAAACGGCCGATTCCTTCGCGATATCGGCCGTTTTTGACTGTTCACATAAGATAGAGAGGTAAAAATGAATCCGCAATTAAAAGAATCCATCGAATTCCTGATAATGATGCTTGCCGGCCTCGGTGCTTTCCTATACGGCGTTAAGGAGCTTTCGGACAATATGGAAAAGCTTGCCAACCGCAGGCTGAAATCCCTGTTCCAAAAAACCTCTAAAAATCCGCTTGTCGGTGTGGGCATCGGTGCTATATCCACAGCCATCGTGCAGAGCTCCGGTCTTACCACGGTAATGATCGTCGGCTTCGTAAACGCAGGCATGATGACACTTTATCAGGCAACCGCGTTTATTATGGGTGCGAACATCGGTACTACCATAACGGCACAGATAGCCGCCCTCAATTCATTGAACGTAACCTACTATGCAATCGCACTCGCGCTGCTCGGTATGCTTATTAACATGTTTACCAAGCGCCCCAAGCTTAAATCTCTTGGCCTTGCGGTTGCCGGTCTCGGTATGATATTCCTCGGCCTGGAGCTTATGTCCAGCTCCATGGGGCACATACGAAGCATAAACGAGGATGCCGTAACCAAAATATTCTCTTCCGTTTCCAATCCCTTCCTTCTTCTGCTTATAGGCATTGTGTTCACCGCAATTATGCAGAGCAGCTCCGCCGTAACCACGATTATAATTATTATGGCAGCAGAGAAAATTGTGATAGGCGGCGGCGGAAACGCAGTTTTATACCTCATCCTCGGCTCAAACATCGGCTCGTGTGTGACCTCGCTCCTGTCCTCACTCGGCGCAGGAACGGATGCAAAGAGAGCCAGCGTTATTCACCTTTTGTTTAACTTAATTGGATCGGCTATATTCTTTATTCTACTTATATGCTGGCCTAATTTTATGAAGGTTACGTTTGAAAAGTGGTTCAGCGATCCGGGCAGACAGATTGCAATGTTCCACACCTTCTTCAACCTCTTCTGCACGATAATCTTCCTGCCCTGCATCAAGGTTTTCGTATTCCTTGCAACCAAGCTCGTGCCCAACACCAAGGCCAAAAAGGAACAAAGCTTTATCGACAAGCGCTTCCTCTCCGCCCCCACCGTTGCTATCGAGCAGGCCAACAAGGAAACCCTGCGCATTGCCGATATGGCTATGTCCGCATTAAACGACGGATTTAACAGCTTCATTACTAAAAACACCGATCTGCACGAGCAGATCAACCTCAAGTGCAACGAGGTCAACGACCTCTCTAAGGCGGTTACCAACTACCTTGTTGAAATATCCGCACACGACCTCACGCTGAACGACGAAAAGCGTATTTCAATTCTTCACAGCAACACGTCGGATATCGTAAGACTTGCGGAGATTGCAGATAACTTTATAAAGTATACCAACCGCGCCATTAAGGACGATATAAACCTCTCCCCCGGCGTACCCGAAGAACTTAGCGAAATGTTTGCAACCCTTCGCAAGCTGTACGACCTTACGGTAACGGCGAGAACTCAAAAGGAACTCTCCGTGCTTCCCTCCGTTGATGAGGAAGAGGAAAAGCTTGACGCATACCGCAAGAGGCTCATTGCAGAGCATATCGAAAGGCTCAACCGCGGCGAGTGCTCACCTGCAAGCAGCAGCGTATATATCAATCTCGTATCCAACCTTGAGCGTGCCGGCGACCACCTTGGCTTTATCGCCCACACCATAGAGGAAGTAGCCAAGCCGTAAAACCCCACAAATTAAAAAGTCCCGTAAAACACACGTTTACGGGACTTTTTTTATTACTTAAATATGCGGGCGTAGTCGGCGTCTATGGCGTTAAAGTATTTTATAAAGCACTTATAGAAGCCTCGGCTATTGCTGTTTATATATTCGGGAACGGGCGTTTTATCCGCCTCTATGCCCTTAAAATCGTATGCGCCGTTAACCTTCCAGCCCTCTAAAAAACCTATCCTTATGGCGTTTGTCGGGCAAAAGAAGGAGCATCTCATACACATATCGCAATGATGGTGAAACTTGATTTTTCCGCCCTTTTGATAAATGTTCTCGTGCGGGCACTCCCTTATGCACTTACCGCAGGAAACGCATTTTTTATCATCCACCTTATAAAGAAATGAATTGACGTTTCCTCCCACCTTTTGGATGCCCACAAAAAACGCGCCAAGGTTATAAATGGGGTTGCTTTTAATCCGCCTCACCTCGCCGTGGGTGAGATTGTGCAGCATTATTTTCCTGAGCTTTTCGTTCTTTTCAAATATCTGCCTTATAAAATCACGCTCAAACGGAAAATGTATATTGTACGGCATTACGAAATGATATTCGCCAACAAGCACACCGCCTCGCCTTCTCATTTTGCGGATAAGCAGCCTGCTCGATGCGTTGTTCATTGCAAGCGTTTCACCGCTGTTTTTATATATAAAGTATTTTTGCCCTTTCTTCACGGTAAGCTTTGCCACATACCTTTCAAACGGCAGGGGCGCATTAAAGCCGTAAATGGGATATGAGAAGCCTATAAGATCGTAGCCAGAGCAATCGCACACGGGTGTTTTGCTGTTTATTTCAATGGTATCCACGCTATCTCCACGCGCTACAAACTCAGCCTTTACGCTTTGGGTAAGGTGCCGCGTGTTGAAGGTGCCTGTATAATAAATTAAGAGTACTCTCAAAGCTTTACCTCTCCCTCTTCGATCAAAAATTTTAAATGATCAATAACCGTCTCTTTAAGCGGGCGCGGCTCGTAACCGAATTCTCGCTTGACCTTTTCAAGCGGAAAATTCACGTTTGCACGCAACGACGCTAATGATGCAGCTGTATAAAGTGGCCTTTTTCGCGTAAAAACCGAACCAAGATACAAAAACGGCAAGCCCACGTAAGCGATCCATACAGGTAGCGTGGGCAGAGGCTTTAAGCCTGCAAACTCGGCAACGTACGACAGCACCTCGTTAATTTTATCCGGGCGGTTAGCAAACACGTAACACTCGCCGCACTTGGATTTTTCCACTATTTTTTCAAGCACTTCGGCAACGTCTCGAATATCAAAATCGTTATATCCTCCATCCACGGACGCAGGAAGCTTGCCGTTGATATAATCGATCATGACCTGCGACATATGCGTCATGGAATAGTCGCCCGGGCCAAGCACACCGGCGGGCATGATTATGCTTGCATCAAGCCCATCCTTGACAGCCTCAAGCACTGCAACATCCGCCATGGATTTGGCTCTGTTATAGCCCTTTCTCGCCTTGCTTGGTTGGGGCAAATAACTATAACCGTCTCCGCAAAGCCCCTCCTTATGAGGCAAAGCCTCGGTTGAAGAAATGTGCAAAAACTTTTTTACCTTGTGCCTTACCGCCGCCTCAAGCATATTCCTCGTGCCGCCCACGGTCACGTCAAACAGCTCCTTTTTATCGCCCTCGCCTATGCTCACGTAAGCGACGGTATGTATAACAACTGTATCGCCATCTGCAAAAAACAGTTTTTCCACGTCGTCAGCGTTGCGTATATCCCCATAGATGACCTCGGGGCGCAAGCCGTCAAAAACTCTTTCAAACTTACCCTTATCCCTTGCCAGACCTATAACCCTGCACCCGTCCGCAAGGAGCTTTTT
>JAFVXM010000069.1 GCA_017501205.1 Clostridia bacterium | reverse complement strand
TAATATGGGTATAAGTGACATTGAGTCTGCTTTGGATGAGTTAGAGCAGCTTATTCCCGAGGGATGGGATGAAAACAACTACGGCGCATATATCTACAACGTATGGGATTCCGACTTCCTGCCGGATTGTTTCCCGGAAGCCCCTGATGGTATAAAAGTTGACCAAACTACCTTTAAGGACTATAAGCACGACAGGATAAACGGAAGCTACGCCGTAGGTCCTTTGTACTACGATAGCAAGGAGGACTACCGTGAGTACGGCGTGTTCTTCTACGCAACCAAGGCACAGCTTGACACTTTTACTGCGGCAGTAGAAGCCAAAGGGATGAATGGAGGCATCACCGAAGAGGGTGAGTGGACCTATTACAACTATTTTGGCAACGGCTGGTTTATGGAGATATTTGTTCGCAACTCTATTAGCGAGGAGAACTACGAATACTCCGTTAGCGTAAGCGCAACGGATTCTTTGTTTGCTCTTCCCAAGTCTATCGATGGCATCCCCTTACCCCAGTGCGGTATGACAGACAGCGACTACAATAAAAACTACACCATTCAGGATTTCACCAACGGCTACGAGGACGTTGACTTTAATCTCGAAAGCGACAAGCTGCCTGAGGCAAGCTACGCCGCATGGTTTGAATATCATTGTTCAACCAATCAGGATTCTATGGACTACTCGGCTAAGCTCAAGGAGCTTGGTTGGGAAGTGGTATGGGAAAGCAACGAAGAAAACGGCCATCGTTGTGCCTTGAAGAAGGACGGCGTTTACGCAGTATCCAACTATATCGCAGACGATTGCGTTTTGCAGGTAGGATTTTCCGATATGATAGAAAACCTATCTTATTAACATAACAAACGCATTTGGGCGAATTTTACAAACTTAAACATTTATAATTGGAGGTGTTTATATGAACAACACGTTGCGTAAAAACTTTTTTTGGCTTCTTTGCGGCGGTATAGGAGTTTTTCAGTTTATTCTTTTGGCAATTCCTTACATATCCGCTTTTTACAAATACGGCTCCTTTAGCGGCTCCGAGGGCGTTTCGGGTTACGAGATAATGAATATATGGGAAGGCTTCAGCGGCTCTATGAGTTCTTTAATTCAGGTATTCGTGCTTATTGTAGGTCTTGCTCTTCTTGTTATCGGTGCTGTTGCATTGCTTAAAGAATTCGGCATTTCTGACCTTACTGAAAAGTTTGGCACACTTGATCTTAAAAAAACCGGTGAATACGCTCTGCTGGCTTATGCCGGTCTTAATATTCTTCTTTTCGTGTTCCTTTTGATCTTCTGTATTTCAAACACCGAAAGTCTGGGGGGAGCCAAGTCAGGCTTCAGACTTTCCGCCGGTATATTTATTACTTTGATAGTTGCTATCGGAGCGGTAGTAGGTAACAAACTTGTTGAAAAAAAGTTTCCCATGGATGAAAACGCACCCGTTACCATCTTCAAATGCTCTCAGTGCAGTAAAAAAGCAAAGGCAAGCGCAAAGTTCTGCTCTGCGTGCGGCGGTGCGATAGTAGAAACAAAGACTGAGTCTAAACCCGTATACGCCTGTTCTTCCTGCGGTGCAGTTGCTGCAAAGGACACTAATTTCTGTCCTGCCTGCGGCGGTCAGATTACGCAAAAACAATAAAAATAGACTATATAAGGAGAGTTTGTCGTGAAAAGAATTTTAAGTTTAACTTTGGCATTAGTTATGCTGTTATCCCTTTCCGGTGTAACGGCAAGCGCAGAAGATACGCTGGATATTTCCGCGTTTGAGCTTCCCAAGCCCGTAGCTCCCGACTACTTTATCTATACCGACGGGGATGCAAGCGAAGGGGACCACGACGATCTTAGAATGTATATGGTCGTGGACCCGGAGGTTATTGCCGTTTCATCCGAATGGTACGAAAACACCGAAGCTTTTTATGAAAAGTACGGTCTTTGGTACTTTAATATTGTGATGCAGTATGACGTTTCCCTTGACGGCGAGACAAACTGGCAATACACACCCGAGTGGGACACCGAGTATTACTACGGAGGCTATGCCGATGGATACCAAGACAGAAGTATCGGAACAGAAATGATAGATGATTTTGAATTTTTCTGGTTGACATATCACGAGGGGCAGGGCTCCGATACCTTTAAACCCTATCAGCCTGCTATAACCTCCTATACCTACCACCACGATGACTGGGACGAGGAAATCTATTCCTTTGATACCAAAAACCACAGCCTTTACATCCGCTGCCGTTACTATATGGAATGGGAACCCTTGGTGGAGTACGAGTATGGCAACGGCCCCGGCGAAAAACAGTCCAAATTCTCCGATTGGTCGGAAAGCGCTGTTTTCGGCAAAAACTCTACCCAAAAGATACCCGACGAGCCTACCTCCTACGAAGCCCCGGTTATCTCCGACCTTCACATAGAGCTTCAGGATGATGGGGAGTGGTATTATATTGAGTTTGTACAGGATACCCCCGATTCCGTTTGGG
>JAFVXM010000068.1 GCA_017501205.1 Clostridia bacterium | reverse complement strand
TTTGCGTCGTGGGTGCCAAATCATTTTGAAGATTTAAAACCTTTCGATACTGCAAAAGCCACGGTTATTGAAATATTGCAGGAAGAAAGGAAGTCAGATTTTTTAGATGCCTTTATGCAGACGGATATTCTGCATACGTATTACGCTTATGATTCACCGGTGGATATTTGTATAAGATTAAATTATGAAAATGGCAATTTTTTAATTATTTGGTCTGACTATAAGAAAAATTCTTTCGCTGGTTATATAGGTGAGTATTCGGCTGACGGAACGGTTTTGTCTTTTTGGGGATCTTTTAGTGGCTTATCATATTATCAAGGGCTAATAAATAATTTCTTTAGTTACAACATTTAATTTAAATCAATTAACAACCACAGATTATCTGCATTTTAATTGATTAGTAAAAAAAGCACACTACATTTCGCCTTTTGCGAAGTATAGTGTGCTATATTTTGTTTTAGATATTAAATCTCTTGTAGGGACTCGGTAACACGTTCGCTCTTTTATTACAGTTCAAAGAGGAGGGGGAATTTTAAGTAAGTAAAGGCTTTTTAAGATAAAAAAAGCTTTGACAAAGCGGAGCGAGAGGGTGTATAATAAACGTGCTTTAGACGAAGGTGGGCGATAAGCTGCTTCGCCGGAAAAAAGTATTAAGGAGTAAGGCAATGTTAACTAAAAAACAGCTGACAGATGGCGTTGAATACGTTGTAGAACAGTTTAATAATGCGGGAATCGTTATCACCGATAAAGAAAAGCAGAATATTGAGGTTGCCGATTTTGGACTTAATATGGTTCAAGAGGTAGGTCTTCAGCTCATAACCTACGTCAACACAGAAAAGTGCTGTGCAAAGGAAATGGTGCTTCGCCCATATCAAACCTGCCCCGAGCATATTCATAAGGACGGCGTTGACGAAAACGGCGTTGCTTACGAGGGCAAGGAGGAAACCTTCCGTTGCAGAAAGGGCGTGTGCTATCTCTACGTATCGGGCGAGGGCAAAAAGGAAGACATAAAGGCAAAGCTTCCTCCCACGGCGGTAACGGTTTTCCATGAAGTCGTTCTTCACGCAGGTGAGCAGTATACCCTTTACCCCAACACCTGGCACTGGTTCCAGGCGGGTAGCGAGGGCGCAATCATAAGCGAGTTTTCAACAAAGAGCCGTGACGAGAGCGACGTTTTCACCGACGAGCGCATTTCAAGACTTCCCGAGGTTGAGGAATAAAGGGTGGCATAATGGAAAAGAAAGGCATAATGTTAGCGGGTAATATTTTAACGGATAACGTTAAAATGATATCTACCTATCCCGAAAAAGGTATGCTCGTAACGATAACGGATATAAAGCGCGGCGTAGGCGGTGCCGTTCCAAACTCCGGAATAGATCTCGCATTGATCGATCCCGAGCTTGATATTTTTGCTGCCGGTATGGTAGGGAGCGATGAAAACGGCGATTACGTAATCGGCAGGATGAAAGAGGTCGGGATAGACGTAAGTGCCGTAAAACGCGGAAAAAACGGCACGTCGTTCTCGGATGTGATGACCGTTGAGGGTACGGGAGAGCGCACGTTTTTCCATTACCGCGGAGCAAACGCGGAGTTTGATATTTCAGATGTAGACGTAAACGGTATAACCGCAAGCATGTTCCACCTCGGCTACCTGCTTCTTTTAGATAGGGTTGAGGATGAGGACGAGGTTTACGGAAACAAGGCGGCGCGCCTGCTTGCAGAGGTTCAGGCAAGAGGAATAAAAACGTCGGTAGACGTGGTTAGCGAGTGCAGCGGGCACTTTGCAAAGGTAGTGGTGCCCTGCCTTAAATATTGCAACTATATAATCATCAACGAGATAGAGGCCTGTCAGGTAAGCGGAAATACCGCACGCGATGATAACGGCGCGCTTAACGAGGATGAAATTTGGGCTTCTATGGAGTTTATAGCCGGCATGGGCGTTAAGGATTGCGTAATAGTTCACGCGCCTGAAAAGGGGTTTGTCTTGCGTGCGGACGGCACGAGGACGTGTGTGAGCTCTTTGAAGCTTCCCAAGGGTTATATAAAAGGCAGCGTCGGTGCTGGTGACGCATTTTGCGCAGGTTGCCTTTACGGCCTGTATAACGGCTGGACTGATGAGGATATTCTTAAATTTTCTGCGGCAGCAGCGGCGTGCAACCTTGCCGAGGCAGATTCTGTTTCCGGCATGATGTCGGCCGATAAGATTTGGGAATTATACAACACTTATAGCAAATAAGCCGCCTAAAACGCGGAAAAACAGGAGATAACATGAAAAAGTTTGTAATGTATGGCGCAGGAAATATAGGCAGAGGCTTTATAGGCCAGTTGTTTAGCAATGCAGGCTACAGGGTAGGCTTTGTAGATATAAATAAGGCCGTTGTCGGTAAGCTTAACGAGGATGGCAGATACCCCGTTAACGTGGTAACTACCGATGAAAACGTTGAGCAGTACGTTGAAAACGTTTACGGTATTGACGGTACGGACGTGGAGCTCGTTTCCGATGAGATAGCGTCCTGCTCGCTTATGGCAACTGCAATCGGGGTAAACGTTCTTAAGTTTATCGCTAAGCCCATAGCACTCGGAATAAAGAAGAGATACGAGATCGGCGCGCCCGCGCTTAACATTATCATTTGTGAAAACCTTATCGGTGCAGACGAGTTCCTTCGCGGCCTCGTTATAAACGAGATACCGGAGCTTAAGGAGTACGTTGAGCAGAACGTTGGCTTCGTTGAGGCAAGCATAGGCAGAATGGTGCCCGTTATGACCGACGAAAAGAGGGCGGGTAATATGCTGCGCGTGTACGTTGAGCCGTATAATATTCTCCCTGTGGATAAGGATGCCTTTAAGAGCGAGATACCGGCTGTTGATAATCTTTACCCCTTCTCGCCTTTTAATCTGTTTATTCAGCGCAAGCTGTTTATGCACAATATGAGCCACGCACTCTGCGCTTACCTTGGCAATTTGAGGGGCTATGAGTACATTTACGAGGCTGTTGCCGATTACGATATCCGTTATGTTGCGTACAAGGCTCTTTCCGAAATGGCGGTTGCCGTTTCGCTCGAGAACGGCACGGATGTAAAGCCGCTTATCGACCACGCAGATAACCTTTTGTATCGCTTTACAAATAAGTCGCTCGGCGATACCGTTGCGAGAGTTGGAAAGGATACCAAGCGTAAGCTCAGCGCGAACGATAGGCTTGTCGGCGCATATAACCTTTCGGTCAAGAACGGTGCGCCATGCAAATTCCTTTGCCTAGGTATGGCGGCTGCATTGCTGTTCAGCCCCGAGGGAGATGAAAGCAGCTTGGAGGTTCGTACCTACGCGGAGCAGAACGGTGTTAAGGCTGCGCTTGAAAAATATTCTTCCTTCACGGGGGCGGACGTTGAGCTCGTTGAGAAGCTTTACGCTATGCTCAAAGAGGGAAAGCAGCTTAACGTTCTGATCAAATACTGTGATGAGCTCACCGGCTCCGAAATAAGAGTGTAATGAGAAAAAAGTGCTGTTTATCTGCGATATGCGGCACTTTATAATTATTTGTTATTGCCTTGCCGGGCAAAATCCGGCAGGGCGGAAAATTTAATTTAAAAAAAGCAACCAAAGCCTTGCATTTATCTCGTTTGTATGCTATAATTATTCGGTAAGAATTGGTTTTTTGGGCGTAGAATTATCGTTTAACGCGCTAAAAACACTGCGGATAAAATGGGAAATAGGGGACTTATTAGATAAAGGACTCACAGACTTATGGAAAACAATGCCAGATGCCCGAAGTGCAACGGGGAATTTTACGTAGATTTTAACGGAGCCGCTTCCGAGTGCCCTCATTGCGGGGCAACCACGGAAACGATAAAGGTCCGCAAATATTATTCGGCGTTTCACGATAAGGCAGGCGTCCGCCGCGACGTTCACGGGCAGGATTATTTTAAGTTTGACGAGTATCTCCGCATAGGCGCCCATTATCTTGAGAGTGACGAGTTTGAGAAGGCGAAGGACTCTTACTCTGCAGCAGTAAAAATGAACCCCGGTGACTATCGCGCGTATATGGGCATAGTTGCGGCGGAAACCAAGAATTACACCGATTTAAAAAATCAAACGCACAAGGCCTTTTTGCAGCGCGCGCTTGCGGTTGCAAACGAGGAGCAAAAAAAGCATATAGCGGATATCTACCGCATATATAACGCAAAGGCAGAAATGACCGATGAAGAGTACTCGGAGTACCTTTCGGAAAAGCAGAAGGATTTTAAATCACGCATCAAAAAGGCGATAATCGGGCTTGCAAGGGTTAACGATACCACGCAAAAGAGGGCGAAGGTGTGCTTTGTTTTCACGTGGGTTATGGCGGCAGTTGGCGTGATAATGCTTGTTTTAGGCATCATTTTCTCAATGCTTCCCTTTATGCTGCTCGGTCTTTTGTTGGGTGGCGGTTCTTATGCAACCACGATCGCGTGGACGAAGCAGCGCTATAACGATAGGATGTATAACTTCCTTGTGGAGCTTTTCAACGCGCTAAAGGATTTTGGATACGGCTACGCGCAAACGGAAAAGATGCTTGAGCTTATGTCTGCACTACTTCTTTCTATAAAGAACGGCGATCCTCACACCACAACCGACGGTATCGTTCAGGAACTCGTTGAGTATGTGGAGGGTACCAAATCAAAGCAGGCAATTGCGTTTTTGAAACGCCAAAAGCTCACCACGAAGCTTATGGCTGAATAAGTTTATTCGGCAGAGATGCCAGAATATATGCGAAAAAGGGCACTTGTTAGTGTTAAACTATTCGCAACGGGAGCTGAAACCGTAAAAAAAACAGCAACAATGCGGATATGGCGGAATTGGCAGACGCGCTAGATTCAGGTTCTAGTGGGGGCGACTTCGTGCAGGTTCAAGTCCTGTTATCCGCACCAGCCTCGGCGACCGCGAAAGGGTTGCCACACGAAAAGACAAGCTGAAAGGCTTGTCTTTTTTCGTATGTCAACAAAAGCAGGTCGCCTGCGTGGAGTTAAGATAATAGGGAGATGAAATAACGTAACGCGATTG
>JAFVXM010000067.1 GCA_017501205.1 Clostridia bacterium | reverse complement strand
GGGAATTGCGACAACTAAATAAATCCTTGCGGATTTGTGATATTCGCCTAACGACGAGTGATATTGCCTATCGGCAGTGATATTTGCCTACGGCAAGTTGTGGATTTATTTAATATAACTTTGGCATTAGCCAAAATAAAACTGGTTACGCAGTTGGCGTTCGCTTCGCTCGGCTAAACTGTTTACTGAGTAAACAATATCACTTTTAGCCACAAGGCTAAAAATAAAACTAAATTATCTTAATATTTTGTGGATTAGAAAAGCCCACCATATTTCGCTTTTTGCGAAGTATAGTGGGCTACACTTTTGTTATAAACTAAAAATCCTTAACGGCAACCGCCATAAACCGTCTTTTTCTTTTTAATAATTATAGTTTTCGTCGTAGCCGTTTTTCCAGCCTGAAGTATCTATACCGAGTGCATTTATCATATCGACAGCACCCTTGTAAAGCTTGCTATCGTAATTCTTTAAGAACCTTGCGTCGTCGTATCTGTTTGCTATCCAGTACTGGAATTGCCTAGACATATCTGTTTGTGTAGCTACAGTTACGCCCGTAGTCCACTGACAACTGGGAGTTCTTGCAAATTCACCGCGGATATAATCCTCAATTTCGGCAGGGATTATCGTCCCGTAAACACTGCCTACGCATTCGCCTGCCTTCTCATCGACTATTCTATTTATATTATGAGGCGCGGTAAGCCACATCAAAAACAGCTTTGATGCCTGAAGATGCCCCTCGCCCTTCTGTTCTACTGCCTGCTTGCAGATATTAAAGGATTCGCAGACGGGCGGATTGTATGCGCCCTGACCAAATTCGAAATCAGCACAGTATTCAGAGGTGGTAGAATCTGCAACGGGTGTTGCGAAAATACCGTACTCAAATTTCCTTTCGGCGTTGACGTTTTCAGCACTAAGACGCCACATTCCGTCCTCCATCATCGCTACCTGTCCCTTATTCCAGAGAGGCTCGTAATCGGTATCTGCCGCGCCAACCTGCAAGATGTTGTTATACTTATATTTTATTTCGTTATACATGGAAAGAATATTTTCCCTGTTCTTCCCCTGACCGTAGAACACGCCCTCGTAAACGGCACGCAAAAGCTCGTCCTGCGTCATATAACCGTTACCGTCGTAATCCCACTGATCCTTTATCTTCTCTGCATACGTGGGACCTAACGAGAACTGAACGTCCCATACGTCTACGTTTGCTTTTGCGTTGAGCGACCAAGGCGCAACAGCTATATATCCGGCCTCGTTCACCCTATTGCAAACAGTCTTGAATTCCTCCCACGTTTTGGGAACCTCAAGATTTAATTCTGCAAAAATCTCCTTATTGTAGAAATATGCAGTTGCCGTACCGGGGTAACATGTTACGGGGACAGCAAGGATTCTGCCCTTTGCATCCGACGTCATATCGCTGAGCCACATATACTCGGGGAACATATCCTTCCAGTGCACGCTACCCTTACCGCTTTCAACGAAAACGTTGGGCTCCATAAGAATATCATCGAGAGGAACAAACCAATCTCTATCAGCATATTCAGCACCGTGCATCATAACGATATCTGGTGCGTCGCCCGTGGATATTTGCGTGGTCATCCATTGAGCCCAGTCACCCACGCTCTTTTTTGAATACGCCCACTGTATAGTGACGTTCGGAAACATCTCCGTAAACTCGTCCGCAATACTCTGTGTGGAGCGAAAAACTACAGGCTGCTGCTCGGTCGGCACTGTATTCGTAGTCGGTATAAGCTGATTTATATCAACAAGAAGCGTTATGGGCTTCCCGTTGTTTATTAGTATGCCGTTCCAACCACCTTCAACGTAAACACCGTTATTGCTGCCGTCACACGCGGAAAGAGCAAGTAACGTAAAAACCATTAAGAACACAACTATTCTCTTTTTCATAACTCCTCCCTCAGAACTTAACAGCAGCATTTGTAAGTCCTTCAACGTAGAACTTGTTTGCGAAAACGTAAAGTAAAATTAGCGGAACAGAAGATATAAGGTATCCGGCAAAAAGAGACGGATAGCTACCTGTGTTTGCGGATAAGAATTCCTTTTTGATAGCTGCGGCAATTGTAAGCTTCATGGTATCGGTAGGAATAGCTATCATAGGCCAGATGTAATCGTTCCACGCACCTGAAAGCTGCATTATAGCAAGCGTTGTGAGTATAGGAACGGACAGCCTTATACAAATCTGCCAATAGCAGGTGAGATCACCTGCACCGTCTATTCTTGCCGCCTCGAAGATGCTTTCGCTTAGCCCCTCGAAAAAGCTTTTAAGCAGGAATACGCCAAACACAGATCCGCCCGTTATGATCGGGATTATCAGTATCAGATACGTGTCTGTACCAACCATCTTTTTGTAAAGCATAAAGCTGGGAACAAGCGTCATAATGGCAGGCACCATCATAAGGCCTATAACCATCATAAACAATAGATTTTTGCCGAAAAATTTCATCCTTGCAAAAGCGTAAGCAGCAAGCGAGGAAACGATGAGCATACCGAGAGTTCCTGCACCGCCTACAAGTATTGTGTTCAAAATAAACACATAAAGCGCTTCTGCCGCGTAAAACAGGTTTTCAAAGTTAAGCGGAAGAGTGGGATACCACTTTGATAAATTAAACTCCGCATTGCTCTTAAAAGAACACCAAACCGCCATAAACAGCGGATAAACCATGAGAGCGAGCAGCATCAGAAGGATTGCATGATCAGCTACCTGACCGGCACTAATTTTCTTTTTCATGCGTCTACCTCCTTCTTTTTACCAAGCCTAAAGGAAATGAGCGTGAGGCCCATAATTATAACGAATAAAAACGTACCTATTGCGCTTGCATAACCCATTCTGCCCGATTGAAACGCCGCTTGGTACATATAATAACCGGGAACCATTGTATCGTAACCGGGGCCACCGTTCGTAAGCAAAAATTGAACTGAATAGTCCTGAATACCACTTATAAGTCCGTTTATCAAGAAGAATTTTACCTGACCGAAAATCATCGGTAGATCTATACTGAAGATTATTCTGAACGTGCCTGCACCATCGAGCCTTGCACTTTCCCTTGCTTCTGCTGAGATGGAATTAAGCCCCGATATGTAGATTAAAACGTTCGTACCGCCTATCCACGGAAATCCCATAAATATGATGGCGGGAATGGCCGTTCTTGTGTCGTTAAGCCAGTCAATAGGCTCACCGCCGAAAAGCTTCCATATAGCAGTTATTGCACCGAAATTAGGATCGTAAATATAATCCCAGATCAACGTGGTAACAACACCCGGCGCTACCATTGGTATAAGAATCCAAAGCCTATAATTTGATTTTGCTTTATCCGATTTAAGATTGAAGATCATTTCCGCAACCACAAAGGGAACAACGATGTTTATGATAAGCTTTGGCAGCATTATCTTCAAAAGAGTAATGCAGGATGGCCAGAACACAACAGCATCGGAAAACAGTTCTTTATAATTTTCAATGCCTATAAACGTAGCCTCTCCGCTATCCTTCCAGTCAAAAAACGAGTGATAAATGCCGCTTATTGCGGGAAAATACGAGAAGGTAAGAAGGAAGAAAAATAAAGGCAAAAGGAACAAATACGCCTTTTTAGATGCATACAACTTTTTACAAACGCTCTTTACGCCTTTTGCGAATTTCTGAGATCCCTTTTCTTTGGGGGCAATCATATAATATTCGTTCATTTCTGCTCCTCCAAATCGTAAAAGATATCATCGGTAACCATACCGGATCCCTCAGTGGTTTTTACCCTTGCCATATTCAAGACGTAGCTTGCTGTTCTCGGCACGAACACGAACACGGAATTATCCTCATCTCTGACCGTGAGAGTTATTGGAGCAGGGGCTCCGCTTCCGTTTGCCCTATAGCACCTGTAATCTATAACGATCATACCGTTTTTATCCGTTGTGGTCCTTTCAAGAACGTTTCTGTTTGTCTTAACGTAGAGCGTATGGTCAGCTATAGGCTTTCCATTTCTCGTAAGCTGAATAACAAAGCGGACCTTGGTCTGTCCGTCTGCAATACCCCAATCTGCCGGTATCTCGTTCCCGTTTTCATCAAGCACGACGTCATCCGTTTCACTCAATCTCTCAACGCTAACAAAATTTATATCGTAAGAGAGCGAGATAAAATAATCTATCAATGCACCAACACCGCACACGGCAATTATGGCAATGATAATTATAAGCTTTTTTAAAAGTTTCATTTACCGCTCTCCTTTATTAGCTCGTATTTCATCAAAAGTATCTCGTTGCCGGAATACTCAATGCACACCTCTTTTTCGCCGCTCAACTCAAAATAAAGCCAAGAAATACCACTCCAAACACAGTTTGCTACGTTTGCCTTAAGCTGATCATCGCCCGATTTTACGGTTAATCCCTCCGGATAGCCAAACGCTGTTCTCACGGGAGTGCCGTCATCAGCCTTTTTGAAGGATAAAGCAACTGCACTGATATTTTCCGTACAGAACGCCAGCTTTTCGTTAGGACAAACAGTGACAAATTGCCCTTCCGTTTTATCATCTGCAACACGCCATTCAAGCAAAACGTATCCATTAGCAGCTACGGGAACAGCGATACCGCCGTTTGCAGTGGACGCGCGCGACGATACGATATCGCCATTTTCTATACGCTTTACAACAGAAACGTTTACATCCCCCCACTGCTCCAGCTTAACATTCACGTTAACGAAGTGCTTTAAGGGATTTAATATGATAGCGTAACCGTGCTGACTTCCGCCAAGAGAATATCCGTATACCTCGCCCTTTCTGATATCGCCGAGAATAAATGAACAGGTATAACCACCGTTTACTGCAACGTTGAATATACTGTTTACGTAACGGAAATATTCAGCATCCTCGTCAGTTAAGTTCGTAACCTGACCATACGGACTCATCTTTTCAGTGCCCCTCATAACATTCAAAAGCGTGGTGCTACGGAAAAGCTTATCTCCGAGGTTATAGATAGTATCGGTTTCGCCGACCATAGTGCCATGATCGTCAATATACTTAAAGGGGATAAACGAGTCCCTGAAATTCCTTATCATCGCGTCGGAATAGTATACAAGAGAATTTTCCATATCCTTAGTGGATATTTCCGACGGGCGTGGATCGCCGCAATATAAATAGTCGATATATTTGCACCAATAGGGAGAGATTGCATAACCGGCTCTTTCGCAAACACATCCGATCCAATCGAGAGAAACGGTCCAGCCGTTATAGCAAAGAATTACAAGCTCAGGCTCAATTTCACGCAAACGCTCAACCATTTTTATAAAGTTTACTATACTGCGTTCTTTTGACTCTGTTGTTTCTATAGAATGACCGTGTTCGGGGTTTTTGCATTCAAAGTAGGCAAAATCAAATTTGAGCAGCTTAACGCCGTCCTCAACGATGTGCTTTGCAACTGCCTCGGTCATAAGATTTGCAACCTCATCCAAAGCAAAGCAGCTTGCCCCCTTGTTGATCATGCTGTCGTATTTTTCCCAGCCTTCCATATGGGCATGTATGAAATTGATATCAAACCAAAGCCCATATTTCATGCCGTATTCGTCAAGCTTTTTAACAACATTTTTCGATCCTTCAGGGAAGGTTGACGGTTTGAAATTCATATATCCCTTATTCTCTTCAAACCAAAACGCATCCATGAGATAGTAATCCATGGGAACGGATGATCTTTTGGAAAAATCGTTTACTTCTTCTATGTTTTTGAGAGAAAATTCGTCAGACAGAATCGGCCCGTTAGAAAGATCGTCGTGTGCAGCCCAGTCACAATAAAGGATCATAGGCTTCTTTTTAACTGCAAAGCTCTTAACGTAATTTTCAAACGCTGCCTTCATATTGCCGCAGGTGTTCAGTCCGTAAACCACCGGGAAAGAGCGGAAATAATCAACGCTTGCAAACGGCGCCTGATAAAGCGACAAGGCTCCATCCACAGCCCTATTCATTGCGGCAGGGAATTCTATACCGCACCAAATTTTATCCCCTATAAACACGGGGAT
>JAFVXM010000001.1 GCA_017501205.1 Clostridia bacterium | reverse complement strand
CCGTTTTTTGCATTCTCCCCTTCGTTTAAGGTGGAAGAAGGAGAAAGGTATATATAAATAGGTTTATCGGTTGCCTTAAAGGTTATCTTTCCGTTTTCGGCATCTACGTTAATTCCTTTGCTTGAAACAGCCTTAACTGCTAAATAACCTTTGTTTTCGGTATCTTTTCTTAAATTACTTTCCACAATAAGTCCATCTTTAAGCTCTGTGTATTTAGCGTGGAAGCCAGCTTCGGTTTCAACCTCAAACACGAAATCCAGTTTGGTTTTGTTCGTAATTTTGTACGCAACAACACCGTTCTTATCAACAATCATTTCCCTTAACGTTTCAACGTAATCTCCATCAACATCAAGCGTCAATGCCGTTGTTAAAAGGCCCGTTTCAACGTCTGTGCTTTGATAGTAAGCAGTTCTTTCGTCTTCTGTAACCTCACCGTTGCGAACTCTGCCATTTTTTAAATATCCGCCGCTGAAGGAAAACGGCGTTACCTTAATTGCGTCATCCCACCAATAATCATATATGAGTGCAGGATCATTCTTGTATTGATATGACTGTATTCCCGGGCGATTAGCTTCAGGAGAAAGAAAACCATAAGGACCTACCAATAAGGTAGTTCTGCCAAGCCCTACATACGGATACTCAAACTTGTTTGCGTTAAAACGTTCCCATCCGGATTTTGTTATATCTGAGGAAGAAACAAGATTTTTCCACGTATAGCTATCGTTTATGCTTGTAGAATACTCAAAATTTCTAAAAGAAACGTTACTGCCATTTGAATAAAGGCATATATATGCGCTATCCTCTTTAAGGCTTACATCGTTTCTTGTTAAAAAAAGTTGCTCGTCAATATAATAATTTGCGCTCACGCCTGAAAGCTCAACCCTTAAACGATACCAACGCCCCCGCATTACCGTATGCTTTCTTTTATCCGCCGCAACCCTACTACCCGATTGTAAATATGCGCCAACCTTGCTGTTTTTATTGTCAATCGCAACACAAAGCCTTTCTTTTGAATTATATGTATAATCCGCTCTAAACTCGATACCTGCTTCGCTTGCATTGTCGTCAAACCTGATATCCACAGACACGTTAAGATAATTTTGGTCTATTACCTCGTCTAAAAGTATCCTGTTTGCATTTCCATTTTGCTTTTGTGTGAGAATACGATCGCTAAACTCCCAATCGCCAGCTTGCTCAATCCAATCGTCTTCTACGAAATATAAATTCTTATCCGCAAGCTCTTTAGGTTGTTCGTTTTTTGCTTTACACGCCATTCCGTAAAAACAAACACCACCGATAAGGCTACAAAGCAGCAACCACGCAATTTTTTTCATAAATTCCTCCAAAATACAATGATAGTTTAAACTTCAATCTCGCTAATTGATCGAATCCTACTAAAATTATACTATACGGAAAAAATAAATCAATAGAGAAAAAAACATAACATTTTAGGATTTTTACACATATTTCATAAAAACATACTAAAACCAAAAAATATTTTCAACCTTTTAATATATATCCACGCTTTTGCGTTGCAAACAGTTCTTTCGCCAAATTGGCTTATAAATAAAGAAATTTAAAAATATAAAACCCCCGTTTTTCGCACAAAAACGGGGGTTTTTATTCCTTACAAAGCGGTTATAGATTGAGAGCGAAGCGGTAGCTTATGTGTAGTATATAGAAGTATATTCGACCTTTTTATATTTAGAAAACCGTTAACGGCGGGCTTTTAAATATTCTACGTGAGTAGGAAGGTTATCAATAGTGTTTAAATTTAAATCAAAAACCCTGCAGCCCTGAATATTTTCATCAAAATAAGTTAACCTGCTAACGTTTGGCGATGAACACAGCTTTACGCCTTGATAATTAAACATATAGTCGTTCACGTGATCGTGCCCCGTAACTATCGCCTTCACGTTTTGTAATTCAAAAATCGTTTCAAGCAGGTTTGTATCGGTTTCAGATGAGCATATTTTTTCATTTACGCTGCCCGTATACTCGTAAACGATTTGACTGAAATCCTTTAATTCATTAGCCGTTCTATTTTCTATAAGTGGGATATGAAACGCCATTATGCCATTGACTATTCCCCCACAGTGATTGTTAATTTCAAGCGAGGTTTTCTTATACCAATCAATTTGATCTTGCTTTATATAGTCGTATCCGCCGTTAGCGTAAGTGCCCGAATCCAAGCACCAGATAAGCGAACCCAAGCTTCCGTCCCTATTGTAAACACCTAAAACGTAATTACCCGTGCCCGAAAGCGAGGAAACGTCCTTAGACACGCAGTATTGGTACTCCTCCCACACGGGCTGCTGTTTTTCATTTGAAAGGGCTTTTTCGTGGTCGTGATTTCCATACACGTGGCACCAAGGAATTTGCTTTTGCTCTATATAACCAACCAAGGCGTTTATGTTTTTACGCAAGAGGTTTTTCGTGCTTGAATTTATGGTGTTATCCCCCGTAAAAATTATAAGATTGGGGTTAACTCTATCCACAAGCGTTTTAATTCTGTTTGAAATGCTTTGAACCTCATTTTTATCAGAACTCACGTCCATATGGGTATCGGAAATCGTCATCACCCTGAACGAACCGTCCTCGTTATACTCAAGGCGGTGCTTGCTTTCAAGAAGCTGCTCTACAGTCAATATTTGCTCTTCACTTTTCGCCCCGCACCCATTGCAGGCCAAAAGGGATAAGCATCCCAAAAGAAGCACACACGTTAACAGTTTAACCTTCATTTCAAACCTCAATCAATATATAAAAGTGGCCTTTTTCGCATGTTTTATGGCCTTTTGCGCCTAACGGCATTTCAAGCTCTCATCAAACAATTTAGCATCGCCCTTGTTTATAGTATAATAAATAACGCCTGCATTGTCAAACAAAACTGTAGTCCGTTATCGCTTTAAACGAATTGCATACGTTAAAGCCTCTTTGCTCTCCCAAAGATTTAGTGATTTCAGGGAATAACGTATTGCCGCTTAAAAAGAAACAGCACCCCTCTCGTCGCATCCGGCCTCCCCACGGCCGGTACAGCCATTACGTTTATCACATATAAACGCCTCTTTTTATAAGCTTGAAAGTTTTAATACATTCACCTTTCTCTTCGCTAAAAGAACAAAAAAAGCCCTGTGTATCATCCGCAGGGCTCGTTAATTTATTTTTTTGCCAAAATCAGGCAAACCTGTTAATTAGTCTTATTTCCTTACTGTGAGCTAGACAAAAAGCTTCTCGTTTAATTCCTAAACAGCTCCTCAATGCCCACAACATCCGGAAGATCTACTCTAACGTCTCTTCCGTTAATCCTTATACTATCAAAAAGTGGTTTTGTTGCAACGTATTCGTTTTTGCCCGGGCATATTGGATAAAAGCCCAGACATGCAAAAATATACCACGCAGACGTGGTTCCATTGTCCTCATCTCCAGGAAAACCCTCTATATCGCAGAAAAACGCCTCTTTTGCAAGCCTCTCAACCCAAAAAGATGCCTTGTCTCTCCTACCGCATAAAACATATAGCCACGGAATATGAAAGCTTGGTTGATTGGAAATTGCCATCTGCCCAAAATCCACACAAGCCATTTCACTCATCTCGTGAATCTCCTGCCCATATTGCCCCACCTCAAAAATGGGGGCAGCGGAAAACAACTCGTCCAAGCGGGCTTCCAGCGCCTTTTTGCTTCCGTAAAGAGAAATCAACCCGTCAACGTCGTGATATACGGCAAAGCTATTCTGCCAGCTACTGCCCTCACAGTTATCTCCGCCCCACTCGAACGGGTCGAACGTCTTTTTAACGTTACCTTGCTTATCGCGACTCCGTAAAAATTTGGTTTGCGGATCAAAAAGCTTTGCGTAGCTTTTACTTCTGGCAAGTAATTCTTTTGCCGTTGCGTGATCACCCTCCATTTCAGCAACAACCGAAACACAGAAATCACCATAAGCACAATCGCAGGTATTATTTACACTCTCCCTGTAGCAATTAGGTATATATCCATACTTGATGTATTCGGCTATTTCATTTCTGCCGTGTCTTCCCTCTCCCGCTTCAAATGCGTTTTTCTTAAGAAGCTTATATGCACGCGAACGCAGGTCATCGGATATTATCCCCTTAACACAAGCATCCGCAATCACAGCCTCTACCAATGCGCCAGGCATTATGCCTATCTCTCCCGGGCTTATCCACTTGGGAAGCCAGCCTGTTTCTTCGCCGTAATTTATAAAGCCCTCCACCATTTCAGCAACAAGCTTAGGCCTTACAATTGAAAGGAGCGGATATACGGTTCTGTACGTATCCCAAAAGCCGTTATCTGTGTAAAAGACGCCTTTTTCGCACGTTTTCGTATCTGCATTGTAGTGAACAGGCATGCCTGTTTCATCATACTCGTAAAAAATTCTCGGATATAAAAACGTTCTGTAAAGACACGTATAAAAGATGTGAAGCTTTTTTTCATCCTCACTCGTAACGTCAATAGAGCTCAAAAGCCCTTCCCATTCTGTCTCACTTAAAAGTCTAACGCTTTCAAAATCCTTACCGTCAAGCTCACGTTTATAATTGAGCTCTGCTTGCTTTACGGAAATGAAGCTCGTTGACATTTTCATTTCAACGCTTTTTTCGTTGAAGTATACGGCAATGCCACCGTTTTCGAGCTCCCGCACGCGTTGAACGTTTGAATCAAACTGTATATAAAAATATTCTCTTAATCCATCAAAGCCCCAGATAGACTGACTGTCCGTCCATCCGGTTACAGCATTACCCTCTGCCGCAAACTGCGAATTACCAAACGTAGCAAACGCAATTCCAACGCTTTTATCTTCGCCTTTAATGAAAAAATATCCTCCTCTTTGCGTTGAGGTAACCAAAACGTTTATGCGGTATCTCTGCATATACAGCTTCAGCAAGTCCGGCCTAACAACTGCTTGCTCCGGACGGTAACTCGACCATCTCATTCCGGGATCTGAAGAAAGCTCCCCTGTAAACGGTGTTATAAGAAGATGCCCGTAATCTCCAACCCACGGTGACGGCTGATGCGTAAGCCTCACGCCCTCCACGCAGCGCGATTTAGGATTATAAAACCAATTGCTTGTACCGCTTGTTTGAACGGTAAAATTAACCATTGCAAACGGACGGGCAATAACAGGATAAATATTTCCGTTTGAAAACCTCGGCTCATTATACGAGCCCATCAAAGCATTAACAAAATCAAGCCTTTTCATTTTCGATCCTCAAGGTTAAAATTTGCTTGGATACAAGCGTCAAGGTCGCTTGTCCATTGCCCAAAAATTTGCTTTCTCTTTCAGACATATCCGTTAAATATATGCTGCCTTCGAACAAGAATTCATCCTTAACTATTTCATCCGTAAGATTTACCAGCCTTACAATGTATCCGCCAAAAAGACCTTTTTTAAAGCACGTAACGGTAAGCTTGCCCTCTGCCAACGTAAAGCTGGGCTTTAAGGACACCTTGCAGTCGCTATATTTGTCCGGCAGATAGTATAGCTTTTCCAGCCTTGAAGACTGAACGGCAAATCTTCCGCCCGAATATTTTTTACTATCAAAGGAATCTGCGTGAACAAGCAGCCCCGTGCGAAACATTTTCGCATCCGTATAATTCCTTGCGGGACCTTTTCTTTCCCCGTAAGCAAATCCAATCCTACCCTCAACGTCTTTAACGCATTGATTGCCATCAACTCTCCACGTTTCTCCACCTATCATGCTGAACGTATCAGGAGAACGGTTTATCACACCCGTACAGCGCAGTATGGTAATCGCCAGTCTGCCTTCCTCATACGCAACCTCATGTTGCCCTTCAGTATAGGCAGAAAGTGCCCTATTTCCCGCAAAAACCTCGGAAAATGTTGCCGCGAAATGAGTATTCGATTCCGTTACGTCACAGCTTTCATAGGGCTTGCGCTCGTCAAAATCAAACACACTATCGGTTGCAATTGCCCCACCTCTTATTCCGGACTCTACGAGCAATCTTAACCTGTGGTCCTTCCTCTTGTTAATAATTTTATAGCTTAACGAAATAACGTCGCTGACCTTGTCTATAGACAACGAGCACTCAACCCTTTCTGTAACCTGAGCGTCAGACAGAGCAAGCGCCTCAAAATCGTATTCCGCGGGAGCAACGTACTCGAAGGAAAATTCCAATGATTGCTTCAGCTCGCCGTCCTTAAAAACAAACTGCCCGGGCTTTATTATCATCGGCTCGTCGGAGCTCTTGCGATAAACGTACGCATCACCCCTGTCAACGCAATCCTCAAGCAGTATCGGATTTACGTTTTTTTCCTTACTTATTTTGTTCTCAATATGTAACTCGCCGTTACAAACGCTAATACAGTATTTGTCGTTTTCAAGCGTTTTACGGCACTTTTTCTCTATTGTGCACCCTTCTTCGTTAATTGCCACAGCGTAAATTGCCGATGAAAATGCAGGCACCGATTTTGCAACAAATCTTATAACGTGTGTATTTACATCTAAAACTCCGGGTAAATTTACAGGGCTGAAAACATCATACTGGCGGTTAAAAACCTCTACGATCTCGTACGGGATCTGCTCTCCGTCTGCACCGTAAACAGCCATGCTATCCACGTTTTCAGTAAAATTCATTGCCGCCTGCACAACGGCTGTTTGCTCCGTCTGGGTAGGATTAAATACAGCCACCAAATACTTCTTTTCATCTGCCAACGAATGTACTGAGTGCAACGCAAGGGTCTTCATACCCCTTTCAAGCAACATTTTTCCAAGCTCTTCCACACGAGAGTATCTATCCTCCATATGATAATGCACACCGTCTACCGAACAGCCGCAAATACAATCATGCGTTTGGTTTTTAAGAAGCTTTTTCCACAAATAGTTTAATTCGTAGGTAGGATACAATCCCTTGAATCCATTAAGCTCCAGGTATGAATATAAAGGCTCAAGATTGTTGATAAGCAAATCCTCTGCCTGAACATTTCTCCTTTTTAAATAAATGCGTGAAGACCAGCACCCCTTAAGCATACTGTAATCATCACCGTAATTAAGCGCACCTTTAAACCTAAAAAGTTCCTTTCCGTTAACGGCCTGCTTAACGTCTGAAACATAGTTATCAAGGCTTTTTTGTGAGATATCGTGGCCTTTTTGCCTGAGCTTAGATATTACGTCCAGGATATCCGCCTGCGCTTCAAGGTGATCTACGCCGTTCATTAAAAGCACGTACGGCGAAACGTTTAGCCCCTCAAAATTGCTTTCACTGAGTGTAAGTATAAGTTCTGAAAGTTCAATCTCCTCCGGCATATGCTGTGCATTGTTATACCAATGCTTTAAATGCACGGCAAGGGCCTCCGTGCCGTCTGCCCCCACCCATATAAACTCAGTGGGCATAACGGCAGGTCTTCTTTCCCCATCAACAGTTTCATAATGGCTGAAGCCTCTGCCGAAGATAAAGCTATCTATATCAAAGCTCTTTAAAATTTGAGGAAGCTGAGAAACATTTCCAAACTGATCCGGTGCATGTCCTACTCTGCTGCATCTGCCGAAATCCTCGGCAATAGCCGTTCCTATTTGTAGGTTTCTTACCGTAGACTCGCCGGAGCTTAAATAAAAATCGTTCTGTAAATACCACGGCCCTATTATCAAATTGCCGGATCTCACAAAGCTTCTTAGCCTTTCCTCATTATATGGACGCAGCTCAAGATAATCCTCAAGAACCACGGTTTGTGCGTCAAGATGAAAAATGTAATTACTGTCCCCTTCTATTATATCTAAAAGCCTATCAACAAGATCAACAAGTCTAAGCCTAAAGCACTCAAAGGTCATATACCATTCTCTATCCCAATGGGTATGAGAAATTACAACGAATTTTTTCATAACAAATATACCTTTCGTAGTTAAACAAGTACGCAATATTTGGTTTTTGTGCGATTTAGGGCACTTTCGCCGCCATACTCTGCCATTATACAGAGTCCTACTTTTAAAACGTACAGCGCAAACAAGATCCCTGCTCCGCTGCCATCACACAGAATACTTCAAACAAAAAAATTACTGTTTTAAGGTAAACTGAATTAAAAACAGGAAGAAATAATCTTCCTGTTTTTATTCAATTTTTGATCAGCTTCTATTATCTGACCGTTTTTGTTTTGCCCTTATTTGCGTTTTTTAATCAACATGCCTGCTGCAATGAATACAAACGCCATGCAAACGGGTATCTGAACTGACATACCGGCAAAGCATCCGTCGTTTACAACGGGGCCCTCTGCGACGAAGCCTTCAGCAACATCCTCGTGGCGGATATCTAAATAAGGAGCATTTTCAGCAATATAGCCGTTTGCGCCGCTAAATGCGCTATCCTTATTGATAACCTCATTCTCCCAATCAGGAGCGGTGAAGATACCCTCGTCGTAAATATTACTAATAGTAATACGGTCGATCTTAAGGGTAGAATTATCAACGCCGTTAATATAAATACGGAAGCGGCAAAGCTTATCGAAATCAGGAGCAGAACCGGATATATGAGCATCCTTTCCTTCTAAAACAACCCAGTTCCAGCCGTTGGAAAGACCCTCGTACCAGTTTTCCCAATACAACTCGTATTCGTCAAAGTTATTAGTGGAGCCTATTTCAATCTGGCTGCTAAAGGAATCTACGTCGTAAAGCGTAATATCCTCAATCCATACCCAAAGCCCCATAACAAAGGTCTTTTTAATAAGATCAGTAGCGCCTATATCCAAGCCGAGAGCATATAACTGGTATCCGAAGCCGGAGGTGTAAACAGATCCGGTTCCATAACGGAAATCGTCCTTATCAACTCTGTTACCGGTAAAGATAAATCCGCCGGTAGAGTTACAATCGATAATAACCTTATCCTCTACAGGGTGACGGTCAATACCCTCGTATGCGGGTTCCGCGCGGTTTTCTTCTATTGCGTAGTTAATAACTCTTATTCTATCAACAAGCGAGATAACCTTTTCCGTAGCAAAAACGCCGTACTGTACGTAATTGATTGCATCTACGTCAAACGCGCCAAAGAATTCAGCAGCCTCTACACCGAGTACTATATAATTCCAACCGTCGGTGAGATTTTCGGTAATAGTCCAGCTTACACCGTTAACGCCGGCGATATCGTTAAGAAGAACAATCTTTGCAGAGGTGATCTTGCTCGCGTCTTCAAAATAAGCCCAGAATGCAATACCTAACTCGTTATTGCTTCTATACGGATTATATAAAAGTTCTGTCTTACCAACGTTAACGACCTTGGTAGCCAAGTCAATATTTGACTCAACCTCAACAGAGGAATAACCCTCTTTCTTGTTAGCCTCGTTCGTTTCAGTTACGTGAGTCATATATCCCCACTCGGTTTCACAGTTATCTACTACAACGCTGTTTATAGGATTAAGCTCAATCTTGTCCTCAATAGGATCGAATGCGCCATCAACAGTGCTATCAACCACAACGAAGCAGTCAAACTTAACGGTGGTAGCCTCACCATCAATAACAATGCGCGTACGAATAAGATTGTTGGTATCAATTACGCCGCTGGGACGGGCTGCTTCGCTCGCCTTAAACGTAATCCAGTTCCAGCCGCTCTGAATTGTGCTCAAATCAATATGCCACTCAAGCTCGAAGGGCTGGCCGTCAAAGGAACCAAGCTCAACGTAAAGTCCCGTCAGCTTGCTTACATCCTCTACATAGAACCAGAAAGCATAGCCGAGCTCGTGCTCACCCTTGAGGGAAAGTCCGCTCTGTACGGGATTAAATAATGCTTTGAGCTTAGTAGTGCCTGCCTTGGTAACGGTTGAGAGAGAAGCAAAGCCTTCTTTATACTCAACATCGTCAATGGTCATGCCGTTGAACACGCCGCTTGCAACCTTATCTGCACTTATAACAACCTGTTTTTCAATAGGATCTATTACAACGGGATTCTCAAGCTTATCTTCATACGCTCTTAAATCGTCAAAGAAGCAGGTAACCATGGGCAAGCCTGTCTTTACAACACCTACAAAGTTGATCGCAGTAAGATCGATTGTGCCGCCTGCTCTACCCTCAGAGATCTTCCACGTAACGTAATTCCAGCCAACCTTAAGATTATCGGGGAGGAAGAAAGCAAGCTCGTCTACGTCTGCCTGACCGGAGCTGGATAATTCAATCTCCGTTCCTGCTATACTGGTACAGGTTGTCTCATCGTCACATCTTATCCACATACCGATAGTATCACAGTCGGCAATATTAACGGGAGTGGCATATTTCTTTCTTGCAATCCAACCCTGACCGCTCATATTAGTGGCCTTGTCAACCTTGCCTTCTTCTGTGAGAACCTGACCGGCAAAACCGTTATCAAAGGATTCCAAAACAACGCCTTTGCTTGCGTGTGCGTGAAGATCATCGATAATAACTTCGCCAAGAGCGGGAACGCCAACAAAATAAATATTGAAGTAATCTATCTTCTTAATATCGGGCTCGCCCTTCTTTGCACTTGCAAGATCAAGCGTTATCCAGTTCCAGCCGTCCTTAATATTCAAGGACTTCAATGCCCAGCTGTATTCATTGCCGTCATCCCTGCCGCCTGCAGAGGTAAGCTCTATCTGGCCGTCAGCCATAGCAAGGAAGTTTTCTGCGTTATCAACGTACATCCAGAGCGAAAGTGTATCGTACATCGAAAGATTTACGGGTTTTTCAAGCTTTTTGCCGGTGCTTCCTGTTCCCTGACCGTAAAGTCTGAGGGCACCTTCGCCTTCCTTATAGTATCCGTTGCTGCTTATCACCTGTCCGTCGCCAAACGCGGTATCAAAGCCAAGAACGTGGAAGCCTGTTCCGCCGTTACAGTAAACCTTTTCGTTCTTAATTTCTTCTTCAACAACAGGGGGAACGTATCCCTCAACAGTCATTTCAGTAAGGGTGGTAAAGCATGCGCCGATATCAGCAAAGCCGATACGGAAGCCCTTGCCTGTTACGGGGTGTATTCCGCCGGGATCGCCCATTCCGTTAATTCTAACAAATCTTACGTTAGCCCAATCCATGGTGGAATTCTTTTCATTTGCTGTGCAAAGGGGAAGTATAAGCCTGTTCCAGCCAACGCTGCACTTTTCAAACAACGATGCAAAATTGAAGGAATACTTATAATAATCGTTATACGCATACGTTCCGTCCGCCTGAGGCTCACCGGAGCATACGTCAAGATTCATACTGGTGCAGAGCTTATAATGCTCAAGGTTCTCCTCATCGGGGAAATAAACGTAAATCTGCATTGCTGCATATTCCTCGATAGAAGCAGGTACGTTAAGAGAAGCTATGTTCTTATCAAACACCTTTTCAGTAGTAGTATAGTGAGACAGGTCGATAGGGGTTTCGTATGCAAGCGTCGTCCACCAAGGGCTGGGGCGAGGCTTAATATACGTCTGAACCATTTTACCGTCACGCTCAAACTCCACGATGTTAAACACATCGGGGGAGCCTACCATCTGTTTTTTTGTAAGAACGGGGAATACGTTCTTCTCTTCGTCGATAACTGTCAATTCCTCGTACTCAGAGGTGCAAATAGTATATTCGCCGGTACCTACTCTGGTAGCAACACCGCCAACGCCGGTAGCGTTGATACGGATAAATCTGATATTAGCCCAATCCATCTGGCCATACTTTTCACCTGCCAATGCAAGGGGAACGATGACCTTGTTCCAGCCGGGCCTGCACTTTTCAAATGCAGAAACTATGTTAATAGACCACTTGTAGCTGTCGCTGTAAGCATATGTTCCATCTGCCTGAGGCTCACCGGAGCATATATCAATGTTAAAATAACCTGCCGTTTGATACTGTGCAAGACAATCCTCCGTTTTGAAGAATACAAACAGGGAAAGTGCCGCATTCTCTACCTTAAGGGTTGCCCCCTCTGCGTATGCGCTTGCATCGTAAGGAGTATCAAACGTCATCAATGCGAGGTAGCCACCCATATCCTTCATGAAATAGCAGGGCTTTTGTTCAACCTCGGTGCCGTTAAAATAGTCAAACGATTTAACGTTGTTTTTCTTGAACTGCTTGTTGCCATCTAACATGTTCAACAATTTGCTTGCTTCCAGCTTTACCTCTGCAAGCTCAGTAACGGTATTGACGTTTTCCGTTGTGCCTTCAGCAGTAGCGCTGATGCTAATTCCCACAAACGTAGAAACTGCCATCATAACGCTCAAGGCAAGCATTAAAAATCTTTTAGTAAATTTTTTCATGTTATCCCCTCCTTATTTTGCGGCGTTCTGCTGTGCTAATAAGCCGTAGAACGTGTAAGGATCAACAACCTTAAAGTTATAATCCTTATAGGTATCTGAGGTTATAATGTTGTAAATATTTACGAGATCGGTGGGGCTGCGGAGAATAAAGCGAAGCTGCTTAAAGGTGCTCTTAGATCCAACCTCCATCTTAGTGCTTGCATTAAGAAGATTATCCATGTTGCTGTAGTCGATGCTGGTGGTCACGGGGAAATCCACACTACCGGTATATACAAAGTTGGTAGCTACACCCTTGGTAAACTTCTTATAGCATTCTATAATCTGATCACCGGGCTTTTTGGTAGTGATAAGGAAGCCTTGATAATCTATATCAAATCTTTCAAATACACCCTTGTTGTATTCTGCCCAGCTATCGTGATCGCCGTAAATATCTGCCGAAAGCTTATTGTTATAGCCCTGAGGATTAAGATAACCTACACCGTTATCGCCCGCAACAAAATAATCGTTTGCGGTTGCAGTTGCATACATCATCTCTGCAACGTGCGGTGCACGCTTGGTTATATTGAGAGCAAATGACCAACAAAGAGGAATTTTTCCGCGGTTGGGATCTGCCCAGAACTGTATCATAGCGGTGTTAAACCATGCGGATGCATCGAAATCACCAACGTAGAACATAAGGTAGTTTGCACCCCTCTCGCTCGCAGTGGGAAGAGTTTCCTTAACGCTCTTATCTACAACCTGCGTATAGCTTTCAGATGCAGGATACTGTGAGAAAATAGATGCGTTTGCCATAGCAGTATATCCGGGTGCATCTGCATTTACATACGCGTTATAAATGGAGAACTGATAAACGGTTTCCCACTCACAGGTAACCTCGCCGGATGCATCCGGATTGGTATAACGGGTATATTTAAGATGCCAAGGAGTAAATCCGCCAACATCAATGGGAGTAGCGGGATCAACCGCTTCCGCATAAGACGTCTGAGAAAGCATAATTTCCGTAAACGTCTTGTAATCTATCGTACCGAAATTTCTATCGATATCAACCTGATCAGGATCATCATCGGGAATTTCAAACTCCATTACGGAAAGATCGAAGAAAAATGCCTTGTTTGCAATATAATAATCGCGATTGGAAAGGAACATATTCTGCAAATCCGAATAAGCTGCAAATACGGTATCTGCTGCATATGCATCCACATGATACGCCATCATATGAGAATTAGTTTTGCGCGTGTCAAGGTATTTTTCCTTTGCCCATACGTAAACGTCGTTCTTACGGCTGCCGGTTGTTTCTCTATTAGTTCCGTAAATAACACCTTCTCCGGTAAACTTACCGCCAAGATCAATTTCAACGGGTTTATCTGAAAATGCTTCTGCATTTTTTACATACCAGTATAAGCTGTTATCAACGTTACTGTAGCGAACGGGTAAAAGGTTATCAACACCGCAAGCGGTTGCCACTGCATTTACGGTAGCGGGAACATCGGGATCCCAAGCAGCAAAGCCGGTATAATAGTCAGCAAAAAGCTCAAGCAACGTCATAGGAGATTTTACTTCAACAATGTTCTTGCCTGCCAACCACTCACCGTCTGCAGTAAGATAATCAAGCCAGTACTTATCAGTATCTGCGCAGAAGGTGTTCTGCTGCAAGAATCTAACGTACAGCCGCTGACCGTCACGGTTTACAAGACCCTGAAGAGTACAAATAAGGTTTGCTATATCATACGATTGCTCTGCGTCTGCCATCGTTTGCATATATTGATTGAGATCGAAATAGTACATGGTTTGATCGTCATAAACAATCTCTTCCTCAATATCAACGCCAAGTATTGCTTTGCCTACAAGGCTGTTGTCGGGAGCCTTATCTAATGTTCTGCTCATTATTCCAAACTCACTAACGCGCACATAATTAGCACCGGGCCAATAAATTTCAACGGTTGCAGGCGTTCTTTCCTTTACTGCAAAGGTAAACACAAAATCCTGATAATTGAGCTTTGCGTTAAAATCGCAAACCCTTACATTATGCCTGCCTATCTCATTTCCGTTTTCGTCAAGCACTCTCATAACGGCAACTACGCTTTTAGAGGTATCAACCTCGTCCGTCAAAAGACGCGCAGCCATAGTATATGCCGTAGCATAAAGCATATCTACTGAAACACTGCACAGCGTGCCGGGTTCCGTTTCTGCAACAGAGCCCCACCCGTTATCTACGGAATAGTTTCCCGTTTCGTGCGTTACTGCAGCGTCCGCTGCCTGCCACACCTGACTGTATGCCGTAAATTCCTGCTCTTCCTCAGTAATTATGGGAGCACCGCAGCCTACCGTGCTGAGCAATATAGAAAAGCATATCAGTAGTCCAATTAGTTTTCTCATTTTATTCCTCCTGTTTTTTATTTTGGCGTTGTTTTACACAAACAAAGCAGCCCTCAAAAAAGCAATTTAACGCAGCTGTTTCGCAGCTTTTTGTAAAAGCCGTATGCCTGTGGAACCTTTGCCTAACTTTTTACGCCTCCGGCCGTTAAGCCTTCAACAAAGTTTTTCTGAAAAATAATATAAATTATTACGGGCGGTATCATCATAAACACAGACATTACCATCGCCAGCGGATAATTTACCAATCCGCCACCCGAAACCTGATACATGTAATCCGACTGTATCCTTACAGACAGCACGCCTATCGGTAGCCACGACGTATTCCCCGCCATAAAAATATCGGGGAAGAGATAGTCGTTCCACTGGCCTATAAACGTCTGTATCAGTATTACCGCAAGCACCGGCTTTAGCATCGGAAAATATATCCTGAACACTATGGTAATAAAGCCTGCACCGTCAATTTCAGCCGCCTCCTTGTACTCGTCGCCAAGCCCGGCAATCGTTTGCCTTACAAGGAATATGTTATAAGCAGAAAAGCACCCCGTAATGAATAATACCAACGGATTATCTACGAGAGACCATTTTCTAAACATAAGATACTGTGGGGTAAGTAATGCAACTCCGGGTATCATCATTGACGACATAAGCAAATAGAACGCTATGTTTTTACCCGCAAAATTTACCTTTGCAAAAACGTATCCGCCAAGCACTGAGGTAAAGCTCAATATAAATGCGTACCACACAAATCGACCTAACGTCAGAGCAATGGAGGGATATATCTCCGTTCTCCTTAAAATTTTAGCGATGTTGTCCACGCAGTACTTAAATCCCTCGGGAATCGGCAAGAAGCTTACCTCGTAAAATCCCTCTTGCGACATAAACATACCGAGAAAAGCAAATGCAAACGGATACAGCATAATTATGCTTCCAAAAATCAGGAGAACATGGTATAGGGTCTTTGTTCCCTTCCCTACTACTTTCATAGCTTTTCCTGCTTCTCTTCGCCAAACTTCATGTTCAGTATCGTGAGCACCATAAGTATGATAAACACAATAACCGATATCGCACTTGCCATGCCTCTATCGCCGTTCTGGAAGGCCTCATTGTAAATTTTAAACAGTATAACCTCCGTCGTTTCGTCTGGCCCGCCGCCGGAAATAAGCTGTACAGGTTCAAATACGTTAAAAGCACCAATAATGCTCGTAATCATCACAAACACAAGCATATGGCGAAGCTGCGGTAGAGTTATTTTAAAGAATTTTACGGCTCCGGCAGCTCCGTCTACCTCTGCTGCCTCGTGTATTTCCTGCGGTATGCCGGTAAGCCCCGCAACAAAAAGAATAACCGTTGCGCCAAGGCCCTTCCAAATACATATCACGATAATCCAAAAATACATCCAAAAGGTGCTTTCGGTCCACTCTATTCTCTTGCCCGAAATAAGCTCCACAATATTATTAAAGGCTCCGTGATTGTAATCAAGCCAAACCCTTACGATTTGGGATACGACCGCCATTGATATAATAACAGGCACGTAGTAAATGGTTCTGTATGCTCCCTTTCCCCTTATCGGTCCCGTTATAAGAAGTGCAACAAGCATACCCAGCACTAAACTCAAGCCTATAGTAAAAACTGCTATTAGAAGTGTATTTAACAGCAAAACATAATACTCGGGATCTGAGAAAAACTCCAGGTAATTGGAAAAGCCCGTGAATTCGTATTTAAAAAAGCCCGCCTTCGCAAAAAAGCTGTTATAGATCATAACCCCCACAGGGTAAAGCCCGAAAATAGCAAAATATATTATTATCGGACCGATTACGCCCCAGCCTTTCAAGGTTTCCCTAACCTTTCGCTTGCTTGGTTTGCGGCAAACAGCCTGTGATTGATACAGGCTGTTATAATCTCTTTCCTTCCTCATTTTTATTAATCCATCTTGTCAAGGATATAGTTGTGTGTTTCAGTCATCAGTACGGATATATCCTTTTCCGTAGTCAAAACGTCCTTAAAGAAGGAGCCCCACTTGTTCCATATATCGGTTGCATTGGTAGTGAAGCCGGAAAGTCCACCCTCAAAGCCGCCTGCCACAAGAGCATCGATATAGGGATTTATGTTAGGATAAACCTCTTTGATTTCTGCGCTGCTTAAAACGTTTTTGTTTATAGGAAGCCTGCCGTCAAGCTCGTAGAACCAGTTCTGAACCTCAGCGCTGGTTAAGTATTCCAAAAACGCCTCTGCCGCCGCTTTGTTCTTAGAGCCCTCGGTTATACCAAATAAAACGTTACCGCAGTAAACGTTGCCGTTTACAGTTGAATTCGCTTCTTTTTTGGGAAGGTTTGCAGCCTTGATATGATCGGGAGCTGTTGCCATAGACCACTGACCCTCAACCATGTAAGCAGCGTGCCCGGTTACAAAATAACTCTGGAGATAATCCTCACTACCGGTCGTAAGACCTTCCTTATACGCGTATTTTGCGAGTGAACGAAGGTAAGTAAAGGCTTCCTTGTTTGCCTCGGAGTTGAGCGCAAGCCCACCGTTCTCATCAAAAATATCGCCGCCGGCCTGACGCATAAAAGGAAGTGCTCTGAACGCACAGGACATACCTGCAACGTTATTCATCATTATTCCGCTATATTCCTTGCCGTTTTTCTCAGCGTACTCGCTTACTTTTTTGCTGTTTTCCAAAAGCTCTGCCCAGGTTTGAGGCACCCATTCATCCTCAGGAATACCAACCTCGGCAAGTATCTGGGTATTGTACTGCAAGCCCATAATACCGGTACACATAGGAACGCCATATAGCTTACCGTCAATTTTCATATCCGAATACGCGCCCTCTATAACGTGCGTAAATTTACTTGCATCAAGCTCTGCAAAAACGCCGTTTTCTGCGAAAAAGCCCATATAAGGCTCGCCAATCATAATATCAAGAGACATTCCAAGACCGTCAACCCACGCTTGTATCTCAAGCTGCTGCTTCTGGTACAGAGCATCTCCCCAGCCGTGCTCAATGAACTGGAGATTTATGTTGGGGTAAAGCGCCTTGAAGCCCTCTACCACCTTCTTTGAAAACAACGCCTGATTGTAAAGCATGCTGCCCTCTTCCTCAGAGTTCAAAAGAGCAGGATAGTTATATCTTAACGGGGCCGCAGATTCAATTCTGAGAGTTATCTGCCTGTTAGGATTTTCCTCATTTCCACCATCAGACTGACCGCCGTTGTTGCCGCAAGCAACGGTTGAAAAAACAACGGCAATACACAAGATGAGCATTAAAATCTTTTTTAACATTTTAAAGATCCTCCTTTTCGTCACTATTTAACCAAGTTTAAGAGTTTTTGTCTTTTTCTTTCAGCAAAAATCTTAAATAAAAGTGTATTCTTATTATAAAAACAAGGTGGTGTTTTTGTCAATACCCATTTTTAAAAAATAAGACATAAAAAATTATTATGTTATATTTTTTTAGCGTTTTTTTTATAAAAGGTATAACAAAAGCTTGCTAAGAAAAAAAATTTTTGTTATCATTGCCATAGAGAACTTTATCTAAAAATAAAACGCCCCAAAAAAAGGGGCTTACACAAAAAACACCTTTGAGGAGTTACGGTGAAAAAAGAAAAGCTCTATTCTAAAATTTACAACGATATTATGCACAAGATTAAAACCAACGAATATAAGGTTGGAGATAAGCTACCCACCGAGCTGGAGCTTGCAAACTTCTACGGGGTAAGCAGGATCACAGTGGCAAGAGCTCTTAACGATCTTGCAGCAATAAACATCGTTTACAGAGTAAAAAAATGCGGCACAATAGTAAACGGCAAGCTCGACCGCAAAAACAAAAAGCTTATTGTCCCGGTAGTTTTGCCATTTCCGGAAAGCTACAACTCAATTTTTAAGGGAATTGAAGCCGTTGCTCTTAAAAACAACGTATATACTCCGTTTTACAACACTAAAAACAACATAGCAAAGGAGCGCGCTGCTCTTGAAAGCATCAAAATAAACAACCCGGACGGAGTGATCGTGTACCCATGCTCGTCCATGTATAATATAGATGTTTACGGCGAAATCCTTTCCAAAGGGATTCCGATAATTTGCATAGACCGCAATATAATAGGGCTCAATACTCCTCTTATAACGACAACCAACGCAAAAAGCACCGAGCAGGTGGTTTCCATGCTTGTTTCTCAAGGGCACTCCAAGATAGGCTTTTTTTCCATAAACAACCGCATGGCAATAACCGAAAAGGAACGCTTTGAGGGCTTTTGCTCCGGCATGATTAAAAATAACGTTAAGATAGAACGAGCCTTCCTGTTTGACAGTACCGATATGAGAAAGCAGGAGCTCACGCTTTCTCAAGCACAGCAGGTAAAAAAGTTCAATAAATACGTTTCAAAGTGCCTTGACGAATACGAAAAAATGCCCGAAAAGCCCACTGCGATATGTTGCGTTAACGATAAAAGCATGTACGCGCTTATTGCCGAAGCATTATCCCGCAACATAAAGGTACCCGATCAACTAACAATAACGGGATTTGACTGCATAGACGAGGATTTTATAAGATCAAACCATATAATATGTATAAAACAGAATTTTATGGAGATTGGATCCACAGCAATGAACCTGCTGCTGCAAATATTGGACGGACAGCATTATTTGTCCAAAACCTATATCCCCGGCATTTTGATAAATTAAAAAAACAATTAGCCCCGTAAAACACGCGTTTTACGGGGTTTTTATCCCTTTTTTATTCATCAGCACGTATAACCTTTTGCCATTTCGCCGTATAAAAAAAGCCCTTCTCTTTTCACCCAAATGCTTGATCGCTTTAAGAGAAAGGCTTTTGATTTCGTTTTATTTTTCGTTACAGTACTCGTAAAGGAATTTTATTACGCCTGCGCTCCATCCGTGACAGAAGCTGTGACGGAAGCCTACGTAGCAATACTTACCAAAGTCGCCATGGATATCCCTCTGTCCTTCCTTGGGCAACTCATACAAGCAGTTGCTGTTTTCCACCCAGTCCATATCGAAATCCTCAAAGAAGGTGGTTGCACCCTTATCAAGCATGGCGCCGTAATAATCCTTCATCATTTGAATAGCGTATTCGGGCGAGTGAATTTCTGCAACGGTTTTTAAAATATAATAGCTCATAAAGGTAGACATGCCCTTTGCGCCACCTGCAAGTATCGTTTGCCTTTCCTCTTCGGTAATCTTCCCCGTTGCAAGGTATTTAAGAGCGATAACCTGCTTGGATGTCTTAACCTCAATGGGCATCTTTTCAAGCTTTGCCTTTAAGCTTTTTACGCGGGTGGTATCGAGCTTAGCAGATTTTTCAATCTCCAGCGCCTTGTTTACCATTATGGTAAATAGCGCCCTGCACCCTGCAAGCTCATCGGGCTGCTCGTGGGTAGGCCAATCTACAAAGTAGTACGGGAAGTCTAACTCACCGTTATCCTTAACACAGTCATCACACTGTGCGATAATGCCTTCAACGTAATCCCTATAGCGATCAACAAGATCAAAAGTGCCCGTTATCGCACAATAATCGGCAATTATGATAACCCACCACGCAGAGTACATGGGGATATTGTTCATCCAAGTTCCTAAAGGAAACTGCCTTGCCGTTATATCAAGAGCCTCTTCTACGATAGGCGCCCTTGAATACAGAGAGGTGAGCGCAAGCATCTCGGGATGAGTATCACCTATCCAAACAAGCCTATCTCTTTTTATCCCGTCCCAAAGGTAGGTTTGGCAGCAAAGCTCAATGGTCCTTTTTGCAACGGAATAAATATTCTCTATGCGGCTATCTCCGCTTGCAAACGGTATCGCCTCGGGAAAGACCCTGTGAGTATACGCGCAGTACACGTTTTTTAGAGTAAGCGACACATCCTCTAAAAAGTCGATTCTCAAAAATCTGAACCCGGTTTGACCAAACGTCATATCCGAATAAGAGGTGAGCATGGTTTCAAAGTCGCGCAAGGAGTGATCGTTGCAAGCACCCTTTTCACCAACCTCCGTATAGGTCTCCGCAACAGATTCGCCAAACCTTAAGCGCACCTTAACTGCAGATTTTGACGTAACGTGAGTCAATATTCTCGCGCCACCGCTGTACTCCATGCCAAAATCAAAAACGATATAGCCCTTACCGTTAACGGTGCAAACCTCGCTTTCCTCAACGCATATCTGCAGATCTCTTTTAATCAAAAGATTGTTTACGTTTTCAATCTTTCCATGCGTGGCAAAAATTTTAACCGGCGCAATATATTCAGTAACAAATCCCATATTTACCTTAAAGCCCTTCTGAATTATCTTTTATTAGTTTAACTGTTTTTTATTTAATTGTCAACCGTAACACATCAAAATTCCGCCTATCTTCGCATTATTTGTTAGGTTTACCATTTTTGAGCATTAAACCCATACGGTTATCAAAAAGAAAGAAGGGGTATCTCCCCCTTCTTTCTTTAGGCAAATTACACGTTAAAGCCAAACGAATCGTTTGCGGAATTGTAAAACACACTGTAGAGCGCGTTATCCTTTAAAAAGAATATATCCGCCTGATCCTCGCTTAGCACCACATAGTACGTGGGATAATAGGTGTTAGTCGCCGTATCCCACAAAAATACAGGGCGCGACAGATTTGCTCCGCCCTTCCACTCGGTAAGCACCGCTTTGTTGTAATTACTCCAATCGATAATTTCAGCAAAGGTGTTTGAGTTGGTTATGTACTTTACGTATATGGGTGAAAACGTGTTTTTGATCTCGTCGCCCTTACTTGCAAGCTCGGCCTGCGTAGCGTACAGAGCGAGGGACGGAGCATCGATAAGATCGCCGTAGCTTCCGCTCTTTGCAACGGCGGCAAGGCCATCGACGTAATCGGCGGGAAGCTTGTTTGCTTCATCGTATACAGCTCCACCGCCCGAGCCCGTTCCTCCACCCTCAATGCCGGATATCTTTTCGTTAACCTCGTCAACAAGCTCCTGCATCCTCATAACGTACTCAGCCATCTGTCGCTGCAGCTTGCTGAGTGCCGTGGGGCTTCTGTCCGTTAGATCGCGATATGCATCCACCGAGGGTTGAACGTTCAGGGTAAAACGCTCGGTCATGTATATCACGTCGCCCTCAAGGCTCTCAAAGGACAGATGCACGTCGAGCTCTCCGGGCACAGCCGTTGCGGTTGCATCCAGCTTCCACGTTACGAAAATAGTTTCGCCATCCACAACAAAGGGCACCACAATTTTATCGGTGCTGCCATCTGCACGGCGCAGATTGACGTGAGCCTCCTTATCGGTAAGATCCGTTTGCCCGTAGGCGATGGGCATTTCAAACACGATCTCATCAACAAGCCTCTCACCCTCGATAACCGCAAGGTTAGATATCATAACCTTTTTGCCTATTATTTTGGCCGTCATAAAATTCTCCCCGCAGGCAGCGCCGGAAGTCTTTCGACCGTCTTTATTATACACCCGCTTTTCCGTATTTTTAACAGTTAGTGCCAACTTTTTATTTAGAATATTTTGCAAGAAGCGTAATCAGTCTGCCGCAATTTTCGCTTATGGCAACGCTATCCTCTTCCCGATCTTCCCTTAAAAGAATTGCAAGATTGTGCTCTATAACGTCAACGGTCCGCCCATCCTCGCAGGACAGCGCCTTGCCTCGAAGCCTATTTATGCAGTCGCCAACGTAAGCCCTGCCAAGGCGCGTTTCAAAGCCCTTTTCCATTACCCTGCGCTCGGTTTTCCTAAGTATAACCTCTTTGATTTTTGCCGTTTTTACGCGTTTTAAGGGGGTAATTATATTTTCGACGCGACACTCCGCCACGGCGCTCTCTGTGAAGCCTTGCCCTTTTTCTCTGCTTTCCTTCCTTCTCAAAATGAATTTCGCCACACAAGCCTGCACCTTTAAAATGCCATACTCAAATAAAAACAGCATAACGGTAGATGTCAAAACAAGGGCGAGATGCTTTATGCCAAAGCTTTTTGCGGAAAGAAAATCCAAAGCGGCGCAACCAACCACGGCAAGCGAGCCCAGCTCTGCAAACCACAGAAAAAATCTCTTGTCCGCCGCTGCTGTTTCCGTGCTGATAAGCCCCGCAACAAACGTTACAACGAACACCACGCCGACGCTGCAAACGGAGATTATACCGATGCTAACTCCTCCTCCGCTAACAAAAAAATCCCATAACGCGTTAAAGAACATAAAAAAACCTCCTGCTTTTTTATTCCCAAAGCGGAGGTTTTTAAACCTTTTACAGCTCTATTTTTTCGCCCGTGCTCAAATTATACAGCCTTTTTGTCAGAACCCGTTTGCCCGTTATTCGCTCCGCCGCATACGAGTAAAGCTCAAGCTGGGTAGCATACTTTTGCTTTAACCTTTCCGCACCTCTGCCCGAAACCTTATAATCGGCTATATGTATACCGCCATCAACAAAGGCGATGAGGTCGATAACACCCTGCACAAGCACCTCTTCATCGCCGCCATTTTCCTTTATGAGCCTTGCGGGAACAAGAACCTCAAACGGCAATTCTCTGAAATACCTTGCATCGGGCATACGGAAAAATTCGTCCTTTAATATCTCGCAAATCTTTGCCTCGTCAACGAGTGAGGCCTCGTTTTCCTCTATAAGTCCTTCCTCAACAAAGGTGTGTTTTTGCTCGATAATCTGCGAAACAGACCACTTATTAAAATCAGCAAGCTCCATAACCCTATGATAAGCATTGCCGCGCGCGATTGCAGCTTCCCTTTTCTCCCCCGCAAGATACTCATCGTTTTCCTCTCTCTCGTACAGCACAGGCACCGGCATCTCGCCATCCTCCTGCGCGTTTAACAGAGCGGTTACCGAGCTTTTTGCCGGCAACTCGGTATCAAACGAATAAGCAAAGCTCAAATTCTGTGCAATTTTTTGCTCAAGCTGCTCGTCGGAAGCAGAGGCGACCACCTCTCTCGCGCTCACGGGCACGCACATTGATCTTATTGCAGACTGCGAATATAAAATCGGCTTTACTGCGCCTGCAGATATCAGCTTTGAATACGAGCTTGCGGATACGATATCCAACGCCGAAAGGGCGTTTGGGAGATCGCTTTTTCGCGTTTGTGTGAGATAAAGGGCACTTTTCGCCCTCGTTAGAGCAACGTATAATATACGCATTTCCTCTCTTACGCACGCTTCCTTAAATCTCTTTTTCAAAAGCTCACACAGAATATTCGTGCGGACCTTCATGTTTTCGGTGTCATAGGTTTTAAGCGCAATACCAAGCTCACGGTCCTTAATTATTTCTTCTCTTAAGTCCATATAATTAAAAAGACGGTTAAGCCCACACGTTATAACAACGGGAAACTCCAGCCCCTTCGACGCGTGGATACTCATAATTCTAACGGCGTCACCGCCTGATGTTTCGGTAACGGCAACATCCTCCGCGCTGGAATCCAACCTATCGAGATACTCCCTGACTGTATAAGGCCTATCGGGGGCACCTGCCTCCTGAATAAATTTATCAATACGCTTTATTCTGTTTTTGCCATCGGGCGCGGCAGAATAAAACATATCCAGATTTCTCTCTCTTACAACAGTGGCGAGAATTTCACCTGCGCCAACGTAATCGGCAAGAACACGCCAACGCTCCACGTCACCGTAAAATTGCGTGAGCTTTTCTTTTAACTCACCCTCTCCATTGGCTATATATAACTCCACAGCGTCGGCAAACGTCCTGCTATCCCTCTCACCTACAGCCCTTCTCTCCTCTGTGGAAAACGAGCGTATCTCAACAAGCTCTGCATCGGTAAAGCCACCTATCGGTCCGCGCATTACGCCGCACAGCGCAACGTCCTGACGGACACTGTCCAGCAGCCGCAGGAAGGATACGAGTTGGCGTATTTCGGGGTAAAGGGTTATCTGCTGCTTGGTTGAGGACGTAACGGGGATATCGTTATCCGCAAGCGTTTCAGCAAGCCTTGCCGTATATGGCCCCATGCTGCGCGTCAATATAACCACGTCGCCGTACGTCATCGGACGTTCACCCACGTCCTTATCGAAAACAGTTCCACAAGCAGCCTTTTTTATTAGCGCGGAAATGAGAACCCCCTCGTTAAACGTTTCCTCATCTGCATTGCCATCAATATTGTCTTTAACGCTATAAACCCCCTTTTTCGCGGGTTTTTCGGCATTTGCACCGCCTAAATCATCGCTTGTTACAATGTGCATCTCCGCAACGCCAACCTCTCCGTTTCCGCCACGCATGGGCGAGGATTTATAATCGTACGCCGCCGTTTCCTCCGTCATCACCTCGCCAAAGATCCTGTTCACGCAGGCAAGGACCTCGCTGCTGCTTCTGAAATTTGAGGTTAAGGACATCGCTGTTCCCTCTCCGCTTCCGGATTTGAACCTATCAAACTTGCGAGCAAAAATCGTGGGATTACATCCGCGGAAGGCGTAAATACTCTGCTTCACGTCACCCACCATAAACAGATTATCACGAGAAATTTTTAAGAGTATCTCCTCCTGAACGCCGTTCGTATCCTGATACTCATCTGCAAAAACGTACTCGTAGCGAGAGCTGACCGCAGAGCGAATCTCATCCTTTTCCAAAAGCGCCAACGTAAAATGCTCGAGGTCAGGGAAGTCCACCACGTTTTCCTCTCTCTTGAGTCTTGAATATTCCTTGCCGAAATCCAAACACAGCTCAATAAGCTGCTCCGCGGGGACGCGCATACTCATAAGGTCGCCCTTTATCTGCTCCTCACTTGGCTTGGCAAACGTTTCCGTAAGGTACTTGATCTCCGCAGAAAAACGCTTTTTTGCAGACGACAGCTTTTCCTTTATCTGCTCCAAATAAACGTCGCCGTTTGTCGGAAGCGACGGGAGCCTGCCAACGTCCATACCGATTGCTGCGTGCGCCATCTTCAGAAAATCACGGGCATTAATAAGCTCGTCGGAATATACGTATATCAGGTTGCACACGTCAACCTGTTTACTCGCGCCTATGGATAAAAACTCATCCTTAAGCTCCGACATCTGATCCTTAATTTTATTGAAAATACCGCAATAATATTCGAAAAAGGCGGCTTTTACCATTTCGAAGCCCTCTTCACCGTAAGCTCTTACGGCATTTTTGGCAGCCTCGCTCGGGTAGGCCTCACTCTCAAAAAACTTATGAAGCTCAAGCACGTGCTTCTTGAGCGCTTCGTCGCTCCTGTACCTTACGAATATCTTTAACAGGCTTGCAAGCTGATCAGATCCGCTCGCATATCTTTCCTCAAAAACAGAATCCATCGCCCGAGTCTTTAAAATATTCGCTTGCACCTCGTCTGCAATCTTCACGGAGGCATCCAACCCAAGCTCGTAAAAATAATTCTTTACGAGGTTGTTACAAAAGGAGTGGAAGGTTGATATATCGGCATTTGGCACATCGCTCAACTGCTCCTTCAGCCTCTTTGCCGTTTCTGCATCCGTTTGAGGATCGTTTATCTTTGCGGTAAGCGCGTTTACCAACTTTTCCTTCATCTCTGCCGCTGCGAGATTTGTAAACGTTACGGCAAGTATTCCGCTAACGTCGGCATGCCCCTCAACGATAAGGCGTATTAGCCTCTCTATCATAACGAAGGTCTTGCCGCTGCCTGCCGATGCAGAAACCAAAATGTTGCCTTTATCGTGCATTATCGCTTGCTTTTGTTCATTTGTTAAGCCCATTTTGCACCTCCACAGCGTCGGCAACCGTCTGCTCGTTCACGCCCTTCTCTTTTCGCTCGTAGCCTATCGACGGATCAAATCCGCAAACGCTAAAGTACCTACACGTATTGCATCTGCTACCATACGGAGACGGCGCAATAACACCGTCCGATATCTCGGTTGCACCCTTTTCGGAGATCATCAGCGCATAATCGAGATAGGCCCTGAAGTGCCCGTCGTTCATAAGCACCTTACTTCTCGTGGTGGCGTTTCCGTTTTTAAACTCAAACCTCGCGCCAAGCACGGAGCTTTCTCCGCCCGTAGCATGAACGGAATTATCCGTTGCAACAACCACACTCTCGCTCGAAAGAGTCTTTCCCTTCATCCCGTAAACGTTTGCGTCGCCCTCTGCGTACTTATCGCTCACGGGGAAGTAATACGCGCCCGCAGGCTTATCGTCCTTGCCTAAAAAGGCGTTCATATACAGATAAAGCTGTATGTTGTTTCCCGTGTAAAAACTCTCGTCGTCCTCGTGCGTTTTGCCGGTTTTGTAATCTATAATTCTAACGTAATCGTCGTAGCGATCCACACGATCTATCTTGCCGTTTATTCTCTTTACGCCGTAAGGCGTGTTGATGCGCAAGGCAGGATATTTTGCCCCGTCACGAAAAACGGCCTCGGTTTCAACAGGCTTGAAGGACGAGCCCTCAAGCTGGCAGAATACCGCGTAAGCCACCCTGCGCGCTTCCTTGCCAACAAGCTCAAACATCGCCTTGAATTTATCCGTTTCAAGATATTTTGCGTATTTATAATCTGAGGACACGGCAGTCAGTATCTCCATAACAACCGCGTCGCTGGTCGCTTTATCCCTCACCCTTCGCTCATCCTTGCCAAGATCAGCGGCAATTAGCCTCACGTAATCCTCAAGCGTTTGGTGTAAAAGCGTTCCGTATTCGTTTCTCTTAACCTCTCCGGTTTCGCGCTCGGCAAGCCTCAAGCCGTGCTGCAAAAAGCAGGCAAACGGGCAACCAAAATAGCTTTCCAAAACGGATGCGCTGAGAGTATCGCCGTTAAAGATAAGCTTGCTTCCCGCCTTAAGCTCCCTTGCTATCACACTGCCCTCTCTTTCAAGATACTTCTCCGCAAGACTCGCCTGCTCCGGCGTTTTTTGCTGAAGAACTGCGAAATAGGCGGCTTCTGCACGATATTCAGATTTCGCCCCTGCCTTATATTCCGCAGTTCCCCTAATAAACTCCGCCATCGCGGGGCGGGGAGAATTAAAGCGCAGGGCAGATGCTTCACGGTAAACACCCTCCTTGTTTTTCGACGCTGCGTCAAGCATAGCAGCGGTAACCACCGGCAAAGCTCTGCCGCCGTGAGTGAACCCGGAAAGAATACAATCAACCACTCTACTTTTAACCGTGGGCTTTCCGTCTGCACCCGAAACAGAACGGGATGCGTAAAGCCTATCCGTAAAGGACAGCAACGCCGCACCTACGTTTTCACGCTCTCTACGGTTTACGATTTTAATTTTAGGCTCAACTATACAGTCAAACCTCTCAAGCTTGGCAAGATCCCTGTCGTTTAGCACAGCGGTATCGCTCTTTGTAAAGGGAACGTCTCCGCTAAGCCCCGCGGCAAACAGTATGGAGTGCTCAACGTATTTGCACTCCTTATAATCACCCACGTAAACGGCGTCGGCAAGCTGTGGAAGCACCGACACCTTGCACGCAGTATATCCGGAAAGCAGAAGGTTTCTGAAATCCGAAACGGAAACGGGCTGATCGCCGAGAATACGGCCGACAGAATCGAGAACAGCAACGGTTTTTTCGTACGCCTGCCCGGTAAAGGCTGCCGATGCCGCATCGCCGTATTTGCGAAGAACAAGCTCCTGCCTCTGCGCCTCGCCCTTCGCATCAACGGCAAGAAGCATCTCCTTTAAAAGGCTGACAAAGTCGCTGACAGTAACACATTTTTTATCAAATGCAGTTATCCTTGCCCTCTCTCTTTCAAACAGAGAGTAGTCCTCGCCATACTCTTCTTGCCCATTTCCCGTGGGATAAAGGCCTCTTTTTATATTTTTCGCCGTAAGCGCATTGCTTAAAACAAAAGCCTCAAACCTATCAGCTGCGCTTCTATCCGCACAAAAATACGGATTTTTCATAAGCTTAACAGCGTCCTTTGGCGCATAATTAGAGCGCAACACGTCCAGGTATGAAACAGTAAGCTTGGCTATCGGGTGGGTAACGAGAAGCCTTGGATCGTCAAGGCAGTACGGGATGCCGTAATCGGAAAAAATACGGCTGACGGCAGTTTTATAAGCTGCCGTACTACCCACAGCCACAGCAATATCGCGATAGCGCATACCGCCGATAACCTCTCTCCTTATAACGGCGGCAATATGCCTTATCTCGTCGTAGCAATCGACCGCCTCATAATAAAACACCTTGTCCGTATCCGTCTTTGGCTCGGTGCGAGATGCGCAGCCAAACAGATTTTCCATGAGAGCTACGTGCTCTTTAGAATACTGCATTTGGCTTTCTACAACAGAAATACCGCCTATTTCGCGCATTAACACGCCTTTTAGCTCATTAGTGTAAAGCTCTCCGTTTTCACCGGAAAGCAAAAACACGTCCACGTCCTTCATCCTTTTTGCGAGAACCTTTACTATCTCAACGCCCTGCCTTGTGAGGGAGCCAAAGCCAACGAGCATAGCGGAGCTTCCGTCAAACTGCCCACTTTCGAGAAGCTCGGGCATGAGTGCAAGATAAGAGTTGCTATCAAAGAGCCCGCGTTTGGAAACGTACTCCTCGTATGCCTCATAAACCTTAACTATATCCTCGATCTTGCCGCGAAGCGCACCGCCCAAAAGCTCCATGCCGCCCTTTAAATCCTCGGTGCTAACGTTAGCACTCTTGAGCTGTGCTATAAGCTCGTAAAGAGTTACTGCCGTTCCCGGAGCAAACGCACTGCGCTTAAAGCAGGTGAGCTCACCGGCAAGCGACAACAGTATGCTCTTCACCGCCATAGCAGAGCTTTCCTTATCGAGCACCGCACCCTTCCTTCGGGAGTGATTATGTATGAAACGGCTGAACGTGGTAACCTGAACGTTAAACGTTCCGCCCCCGCATGCATGGGCAACGGTTTTCTCAAGGCTCATGGTCAGCTTGTCCTCACAGAACGCAAAAAGGCGCTCGGATGGATCTTTGCCGAACGCTGCCGCGCGTTTGCCTGCGGCGCTGAGCGCCTCGGCATAGGTTTTACATAAATGAATAGTAAACATGTTATTATTATATCATATTCACCCCGTCATTTCAAGTACCCCGCAAAAGTATTTATAAAATACCTGCAACGATCTTTGCTTTGGCTCAAAACGACGGCACGCTCCGCAATTTGAACGGAAAAGCTATCAAAGATGCTTCAAACACCTTAAAAACGTTTTTTATTTTTTTGCCGTTGTGTTATAATAAGATATAAGATTATTATAAGTAACTAAAAAGTTACAATTAAATTTCACGGAGAACAATTTTGAAAAAGCTTTTATTGATCATTTTATCGCTCGTAACGCTGTTGTCCTTTACTGCGTGTAACAATAACGCAGTAGTCTACACCCCCGAAAAGCCATACTGGCTTGATGAAAAGGACTTTGGCAACAAGGTTGTAACCGTAAACGAAACGGCTGTTTACAACGTAACCTACAAGCCCTTCGAAAGCCCCAACGAGAACGTTATTTGCGAGTTTGCAGATAACAACACCTTCACCATGACCGTTGTGGATACCGAGCTTGACGGCGTTAAGTGCTATCTTATGACCTCCACCTGCATCGTTTCCGGAAGCTACACCGCAACCGCAAACTCCGAAAAGATGGAATTCACAGATACCACGGTGAATAAAACGTGGTTTACCTGGAACAGCGGCTTTGAGTTTATTAAATCCGAGCAGGAAGCGGAATCCACCCTACCCACAAACCTGACAGCTTCACCCGATAAGCACGGCAACCGCTTCATCAAAATCAAGTATAAGACCGTGATTGCTTACGGCGATAAGAACGCCGAGTCCACCTTCACCATCACGGGTGAAAATAAGGAAACTCTCGCAAACTACTTCTCTCTCGATGACGGTGAAACCCATACCTTTAAAAAATACAATAAGGGCAATTATATCGACAGCAATATGCTGTTCTTTGCAGTTCGCACCTTCAACTTTGCAGAGGATCTCAACTACTCCTTCTCGTCTATAGACGTATTAAATACTGCAAAGCACTCTTTGGCCTTATCTGCAAGTGAGGTTACCACAATTTCTCCCAAGGGATACGGCATTAAACTTCACTCCATCCCCACCGTTCAGGAAAATGCAGAGATCTACAAAATGAAGATCTCCATCGACGAAACCTACAGTGGCAATTCCATCACTTGCAGCTATTTTTCCGAAACCGAAAGATGGCATCACGCATTGTTCTCTATGGAAGCCCCCCTGCCTTACAAGCTCGGCACGCTCGTATACACGCTCACCAGCTTAAGCTTCTAATATCAAACAAAAGGGAAAAGCCGCGTTTATCTCACATAAACGCGGCTTTTATATATCATCCCACTTTCCTTGCGCCCTAATATTTCAGGCGCAATTTTTTTTGTTTTTTTGCATTGACGCTTCTTTCCTGCCATGCTTAATACAGAAATTTCGCGTTATCGGGAAGGTCAAGAACCTTTGAATTATCCCCCCTCACGGAGAACTCCTCGAGGTGATAAGTTCTGTGCGGAACTATGTATATCCTCTTATCCGACCAGATTTTAGAAACGTCCTTACTGAGCGCGTTTCTCTTTATAATATAATCGGCAATATCGGCATTGAGATCGATTATCGCGCTGCTGAAGCCTTCTGCAAACAGATCGAGAAGGGCTATCCTGAGCTTCTGCACGACGTAATCGTTAGAGTAAACCAGCCCGTCGCCCTTACAGTACGGACACTCCTGCACGAGCATTGAGGTAGACTCCTTGCGCTTCTTTTTCCTCGTGAATTCCACAAGGCCAAGCGCGCTCATGCCCAGCACGTTGCACTTGCTTCTATCCTGTTTAAGCGCGTTTTCGAGGGCTTCTACAACCTTAGTGCGGTGCTCCTCCTCTTCCATATCTATAAAGTCAACAACCACGATTCCGCCGATGTTGCGGAGGCGAACCTGCCTTGCTATTTCCGCGGTTGCAAGCATATTCGTTTGGAAAACCGTTTCCTCCAAATTCTTCTTGCCCGTGAACTTTCCAGTGTTTACGTCTATGGCGGTGAGCGCCTCAGTTTTATCTATAATCAAATAAGCTCCCGACGACAGCTCCACGCGGTTTCGCAAAAGCTTATCAACCTCTCTATCCAAGCCAAAGTGCTTGAACATATCGGTGGAACGGTCAAACAAAATTGCCTTCTTTTTATATTCTTCCTTGCGCCTTGCGTTGCCGCCAAACAACGCTTGATTGCAGCACGGGCCGGTATTTTCACACGTTTTTTCGTTAAGGCATTTTCCGCTCGTAACGGAATCGTACATGGTTTTATTTCCAAAATAAATGTGAGCAACGTCTGAAGAATACACGTCGCGAAGCATACGCGTTATAAGATCGCCCTCTGCGTGCACCTGCGCAGGCGCGCTGATGCTTTCGGCAAATCTCCTCGTCGCCTCGTACTGGGAATACAGCTCCTCCGCTTCCTTTTTAAGCTCTCTTTTGGAAGCCTTTGCCGCGGCGGTCCTGACTATAAAGCCACCCTGCCCGGGGCGCTTAAAGCCCTCCACCGTTGCGGTGAGCCTTTCTCTGATCGCCTCGTCCTCAATCTTTCTGGAAACGCCAACTATATCAAACGACGGCATATACACTAAATACACACCGGCAAACGATAGGTAAGGAGAGCATTTTACCCCCTTATTTCCCACGTAATCCTTAACAACCTGAACGAGTATCTCGTCCCCCTCCTTTAAGTTGAGGGTGAGCGGAATATCTACAGAGCCAACCACGTCGCCCCTATCGGGAAGCAGCTCGTTTACGTAAAGATAGGCGTTCTTTTTTAAGCCCACGTTCACGAAAGCGGCCTGCATGCCCTCAAGCACGTTTACCACCTTGCCCTTGTAAATATTACCAACTATATTAGAATCGTCATCCCTTTCAATGTGATATTCGAGAAGCTTGCCCCCTTCTGCAAGTGCAGCAATATAATTGCCCCCGTTTTTGTCAAGATAGATGTTTTTTATCATAAACTCCTTGTTTTTTATGCCCATCTCTGTTGCCTGACTTTTTTCTTCTCTTTCCTTTCCCTTTACCCTATATCCGATAAAGCCGTGGCAACACTATCTCCTTCGCCAACGTAGCTTTCGGTTTTTACTATATCTGCATCCATCTCGCCGTAAAGCTCAGCAAGCCTCTTTACAAACGCATCCGGACGTAGCGCATTGTTACCAGCCGCAAGAACGACCTCGTGCCCTTCCGCAGTCTCTGTGAAGGAGTAGATCTTCTCTCTTACTTCCTTTGGCTCGCCGTGCTTATCCTTAACGGTAAAGGATTGCATCGCCATAACCTCTTCCGCATTAACCCCGTGCAATCCGCTTATAACGTATTTTGCGCGTGTGATAACCGATGCAAAGTTCGGGTTTTTTTCCACAGCGTAAGACTCAATACACTTTATTCCCTTGGGAGAATAGCGATTGAACTCCTCCTTAAACTGCTCGGCAGAAATATCCACGTCCACCGTACAGTACTCGGCGTAGCTCTTCAGCCCCACACCGATAGGGCTTGACATATACACCAGCATATGCGGATGAAAGCCCTGTGAGTGCTTCACCTCAAAGCCGGCACGCTTAAAGGTTTTGTTTAAGTGACGAAGGGTATCGAGGTGAGATATAAACTCCGCCCCTTCCGTTTTGGAATATTTGAACGCAATCATGCTCACTCCCCCTCTTTTTTGCAATTAGCCGCCTTTTTCGCAGCTAATTCATCCTTTTTAGGGCAATACACCTTTTGCAATCCGCAGCCCTTGCAGCCTGTAAGGCAGCTGCCCGTAACCGCGTTCGCATAAGCCGCGTGGCGTTCCTTTAAAAGGAATTTCTTATCCACGTAAACGTCGATCAGATCCCACGGAAGAACCTCGTCCTCTCTCCACTCGCGCGTGTACGCCTTGGGATCAACACCCGTTTGCCTGAAAGCCTCGTACCACTTTTCCGCATTGAACAGATGAGTCCACCCGTCAAAAATACAGCCGTTTCTGTAAGCCGCCTCTATAACCTTGCCCGTCCTTCTGTCCCCGCGGGCAAAAACAGCCTCCATTTCGGAAAGCGCAAAATCGTTCCACGAAAGCACCACGCCGCGCAAATGAAGCTCTTTTCTCAATAGCGCGATCTTTGCCTCAACCTCCTGCTCGCTCGCCTGCCTTTCCCACTGGAAGGGGGTGAACGGCTTGGGTATGAAGGTGGAAACGCTAACGCTTATCTTAAGGCTTCTCAGCCTGTTCGGGCGTGCAGCGTATACGTCGCGTATCTTGAACACGATATCTCTTATGCCCTTAAGATCCTCATCGGTTTCGGTGGGAAGACCGAGCATAAAATAAAGCTTTATGGTAGAATAGCCCTGCTCAAACGCCTGCCTTACGCCCCTCATTATCTCTTCCTCGCTGACGTCCTTATTGATTACGTCACGAAGCCTTTGCGTGCCCGCCTCGGGCGCAAAGGTGATAGACGACTTGCGTGTTTCCTGAACAAAGTCGCCCTCAAAGCTATCAAGCCTTAACGACGGCAACGCCATATTTACGTTTGGAAGCGCATCCTTCAGTGCAGGTATAAGCTCTCTGAGAGAAGAATAATCTCCCGTGGATAGGCTGTTGAGGCTAAGCTCATCAAAGCCGGAAGTGCACATAATAGATTTTGCCGTTTCCACAAGATCCTCAGCATCTCTCTCCCTCACGGGGCGATACAAAAAGCCTGCCTGACAAAATCTGCAACCGCGGTAGCATCCGCGCATTACCTCAAGCACGCCGCGGTCAAACACCGCCTCTATCGTGGGCACGGCAAAGCGCTTGGGATATACTGCCGAGGCAAGATCCCTGCACAGCGCCTTTTCAATCCTCTTATCAGGTGAAAAACCCTCTATTTCGCCGTTTATTCCGTATTTTACGTCTACAAGCGCAGGCACGTATGCACCGGGAATCTCTGCCGCCGCTCTGCGCAAAAACTCCTGCTTTTCAAGGCAAGCAATCTTCAGCTCTGCGAGCTGCTTCATGCTCTCCTCTCCGTCACCTACGATGAAAATATCTATAAAATCCGCAAGCGGCTCGGGATTGCAAGCACACGGACCGCCTGCTTGAATTATGGGGAAGCTATCCCCCCTATCCTCTCTCCTCAACGGTATTCCCGCGAGGTCAAGCATATATAAAACGTTGGTGTAGCTCATCTCGTATTGCAGAGAAAAGCCCAGCATATCGAAGGTTTTAAGCGGTTTTTTGTTTCCAAGAGCATACAGCTCCACACCGGCTTCCTTTAACTCCTTGCCGAAATCCGGCCACGGGGCAAAGCACCTGTCCGCATAAGCGCCGGCAACGCTCATTATCGCCTCGTTCACAATCTTTATGCCAAGATTGCTCATCCCCACCTCGTACACGTCGGGGAAGCACACGCAATAATTAAACGCGCCCTCAAACGGCTCAACCTCGTTAAACTCGCCGCCTATATATCTTGCGGGCTTTTCCACCCGCTTTAAAATACTGCTCAGTTTTTTATCCATTTTTTGCCTATATCAAACGCAAAAAGTGCCGTTTATCTCATATAAACGGCGCTTTTCTATTCTGTTTTTCAGTTTCTGCCGCAGCAGTTCTTGTACTTCTTTCCGCTTCCGCAGGGGCAGGGATCGTTTCTGCCTACCGTGGGCTCCTTTCTAACGACGGGCTGACGCACGTCCGATCCGCCAACGGTGGTGAGGTCGTTTGCTACCTGCTTGCGCTCGGTTTCCTTTTCAAGCTGCTGACGCTGTTCTACGTTTACCTTTATCTTCAGAAGGACGCGAAGGGTATCGTGACGGATGTTGTAAATCATCTCGTCGAACATCTCCATACCTTCCTTCTTGTAAGCGTTTATGGGGTTTTCCTGTGCGTAGGAACGCAACGATATACCGCGACGAAGCTGATCCATCGCGTCGATATTATCTATCCACTTGTTGTCTACGTTCTTGAGAAGAACAACTCTCTCTATCTCGCTGAAGTCAACGCCAAGCTCTGCGCAGTTATCGATCTTTGCCTCGTACTGACGTACAACCTCTTCAAGAACCTTCTCTTCAAGATAATCGTAATCCCAGTTAGAAGCGTTTTCTGCGGTAACGAACTCGCTGCCTTCCTCAAGACAGTAAATTTCAAGATTTTTATTGAGCTTATCGAGATCCCAAGCCTTAAAGCCCTTGGTTACGTCGATAGAATCCCTGATAACCTCGATAACGAAATCGGGGATAAGGCGAAGAATTTCCTCGTGAATGCTTTCGCCGCGAAGAACCTTGTTTCTTTCCTCGTAAATAACCTGACGCTGGGTATTCATAACGTCATCGTATTCTATAACGCGCTTTCTTATACCGAAGTTCTTGCCCTCTATCGTCCTCTGTGCGTTCTCAATGGAGTTTGCAAGGCTCTTTGCCTGAAGAGGAGTGTTCTCATCGATCTTGAACATCGTGTAGAGCGACTGAAGCTTCTCTCCGCCAAAGCGCTTAACGAGATCGTCCTCAAGAGACACGTAGAAGAGCGAGGAACCGGGATCGCCCTGACGACCGCTTCGACCGCGAAGCTGGTTATCTATACGGCGGGATTCGTGCCTTTCGGTACCTATAATATGCAAGCCACCGAGAGCAAGAACCTCTGCCTTTTCAGCCTCGGTAACCTCTTTATGCTCGGCAAGAAGCTCTCTGTAAAGCTTTCTAACCTCTTCAACCTCAGGTGAAACGTTCTGAACGAACGAGGTTGCCATTTCAATAACGTCCTCAGTAACGCCCTTGTTTCTGAGCTCCTGCTTTGCAAGATATTCGGGGTTACCGCCGAGAAGAATATCGGTACCACGACCGGCCATGTTGGTTGCAATGGTAACGGCACCCTTCTTACCTGCCTGCGCAATGATCTCTGCCTCGCGGCGGTGGTTCTTTGCGTTGAGGATGTTGTGCTTTATCTTTCTCTTAATAAGCTTTCTTGAAAGCTCCTCGGATTTTTCAACGGTTACGGTACCCACAAGAATAGGCTGGCCCTTTGCGTGGCGCTCAACTATATCCTCAACTACCGCGTTTTCCTTACCTGCCTCGGTGGAGAAAATAACGTCCGGCATATCCTTTCTTACAACGGGCTTGTTGGTGGGAATCTCAAGAACGTCCAACCCGTAAATGGTGCGGAACTCCTCTTCCTCGGTCTTTGCGGTACCGGTCATACCGGAAAGCTTTTTATAAAGCCTGAAATAGTTCTGGAAGGTTATGGTGGCGTAGGTCTTGTTTTCGTTGCGGATAACAACGTTTTCCTTTGCCTCGATTGCCTGATGCAAGCCCTCGGAATACCTTCTGCCGATCATAAGGCGGCCGGTAAACTCGTCAACTATAATTATCTCGCCGTCCTGAACGATATAGTCGTTATCCCTCTTAAAGATATGGTGAGCCTTAAGTGCCTGCTGGATGTGGTGGTTGAGGTCTGCGTTGGCTATATCGGTGAGGTTCTCTATGTTAAAGAACTTCTCTGCCTTTATTGCGCCCTCGTCGGTTATGGTAACGGATTTCTCCTTGATATCGTAAGTAAAATCCACCTCGGGAACGAGCGTTTTTACAAAACGGTTTGCAGTAAAATAAAGCTCGCTGGACTTGTTGCCCCTGCCCGAAATGATAAGCGGAGTACGCGCCTCGTCGATAAGAATAGAGTCCACCTCGTCGACGATAGCAAAGTTAAGTTCTCTCTGCATCATGTCCTTAAGGTTAACCTTAAGATTATCGCGCAGATAGTCAAAGCCGAACTCGTTGTTCGTTCCGTATGTTATATCGCAATTATATGCCGCTCTCTTTTCATCGTCGGTCATTCCGTGAACAACAACGCCAACGGTAAGCCCGAGGAAGCGGTGAACCTTGCCCATCCACTCCGCGTCACGGCGAGCGAGGTAATCGTTGACGGTTACAATATGAACGCCCTTGCCCGTAAGCGCGTTAAGATATGCGGGAAGGGTGGATACGAGCGTTTTACCTTCGCCCGTTTTCATTTCCGCTACGCGGCCCTGATGCAAACAGATACCGCCGATAAGCTGCACCTTGTAGTGGCGCATATTCAAAACGCGGTAAGCGGCTTCTCTTGCCGTAGCAAACGCGTCGAACATAATATCGTCTACCGTTTCGCCCGCTGCAAGCCTTGCTTTGAGGGCAGGCGTCATGGCTTGAAGCTCAGCGTCGGTCATCGCCTCATACTTAGGCGAAAGAGCCTCGATCTTCTCTGCCATTGCTGAAATCTTTTTAAGGTTTCTACGGCTATCACTGCCGAGAATATAACGAATTAAACCCATTATAACGTCTCCGTAAAATTATTGCTGTTTAAAATATAGTAAATATAATTTACTCTAACTATTTAATAATACTATAAATTATTAAAAATGTAAAGTTTTTTAAACACCTTTTGTTCGTTCTGCTCTTTTTCGTTGTCTTTCAAGCTTCTTAATAAGCCGTGCGTTGCGCTTTTCTCTTCTTACGGCACTCACGCTTCGCTCCTGACCGAGAAGACGGGCCGTTCTTGCATCCGTAACGGAAGCGGCAGTTAAAACGTAAACCTTATCGGCTCCGGCCTTCTTTAAAGCGGCGGCAGCCGTTTCCGCAGTTGCGCCCGTTGTCATAACGTCGTCTACCACTATAACTCGCTTTCCCGCAACAAGTGCCTTATTTCTCACTTTAATCGCGCCTTTCAGGTTCATCTTACGCTCGCTTCTGTTAAGGCGGGCCTGCCTGTCGGTATCCACGTCCTTAACGAGCGCGTTCACAACGGCAACACCCGTTATTTCCGAAACGCTCTCGGCAAGAAGCTCTGCCTGATTGTAGCCTCTCCTCTTTTTAGCCTTATCGGGCATAGGAATAAAGGTCATAACGTCCGCGTCGGAAAAATTTATCATGGCAGTCTCCGCCATAAACGGCGATAACACCCTTGCAAGATACCTTCTGTTATCGTATTTAAGGTTGCGGATCATTCCGTCTATGGGCGGTGCGTAATAAAACGAGCTTCTCGCCAGATCAAACGGAAGCTCCTCGCCCGAGCAGCTTTCACACGCAACGACGGGCTCCACAGAGCTCCTTCCGCAGCGCGAGCATATATCGCCCTTGTTCAGCGGCAGATGCTCGTAGCAGTCCTTGCAAAACAGACTCTCTCCCGTACCCGTGCCGCCAAAGCACTCCCTTCCGCAGGCGTTGCACGTTCTATCGATGCGCGTATACTCCCGCCCGACCTCACGAATTATTCTTATGATGAAATCCTTGATTTTACCCATAATAACCTGCGTTTTAGGTGGTTTTTTAAAAATGCGCCCCTATGATAAGGTGGCGCATAATCATTAAAGATATTTCTTAAGATCGTTTACTCTATCCGTTTTCTCCCAAGAAAACTCATCTCTTCCAAAGTGACCGTAAGCCGCAGTGCGCTTGTAAACGGGCTTTAACAGATCCAGCGTTTTGATAATTGCCGCGGGGCGAAGATCAAACTCGCGCTCGATTATCTCTGCAATCTTATCATCCGAAAGCTTACCCGTGCCGTTTGTATCAACAAAAAGAGAAACGGGCTTCGCAACGCCGATAGCGTAAGCGACCTCAAGCTCGCACTCATCGGCAAGCCCTGCAGCAACCACGTTTTTACAAATATAGCGTGCCATATAAGCGGCGCTTCTGTCAACCTTGGTGGGATCCTTTCCGCTAAAGGCTCCTCCACCGTGTGCACAGCTTCCGCCATAGGTATCAACAATTATCTTTCTGCCGGTAAGGCCGCTGTCACCGTGCGGTCCGCCTATCTCAAAGCGGCCGGTGGGGTTAATGTAGTACTTGGTATCGGCATCGAGGTATTCCTTGGGAAGCACAGCCTCTATAACGTGCTTCTTAACCTCCTCGCGAAGCTGCTCGGTGGTAACGTCCTCCGCGTGCTGCGTGGATACTACTACGGTATCGATCCTCTTTACCTTCTTTCCGTCATACTCAACCGTAACCTGGCTTTTTCCGTCAGGACGGAGATACTTCAAAAGTCCGCTCTTTCTGACCTCGGAAAGCCTTTTGGTAAGCTTGTGTGCGAGGGTGATAGCCATGGGCATATATTCCTCGGTTTCGTTGGTGGCGTAACCGAACATCATGCCTTGATCGCCTGCACCGATCTTATCGGTATCGTCACCGCTCTCGCGGTGCTCAAGCGAATTGTTTACGCCAAGCGCTATATCCGCACTCTGCGAATTTATGCTGGTAATTACCGCGCAGGTGTTAGCGTCAAACCCGTAGCTTGCATTGTCATAGCCGATCTCTCTGATCGTTTCCTTTGCGATGGTGGGGATGTCAACGTAGCTCTCGGTGGTTATTTCGCCCATTATAAGAACAAGACCGGTAGTGGTGCTGCACTCACACGCAACCCTCGCGCCGGGATCCTTTTCAATTATAGCATCCAGAACCGCATCCGAAATCTGATCGCATATCTTATCGGGATGTCCCTCGGTAACGCTTTCACTTGTAAAAAACTTTCTCATTTATAGCCTCCGAATAAGGTCCTGTCACAACCTAAATTTACATCTGTTTCTTTTTATTGCCTATCTATTATATATATAATTATTTTATTTGTCAATTCTTTATCAAAAAATTTGACTTGGTAGAAAAATTTGTTATAATTTTTTTATGGAAACAAAGCTTAACGGTAATCCCTGCCTGCTCTGCCCGAATAATTGCGGTGTTGACAGAGCGGTGCGCACAGGAGCTTGCGGCTCTACCGACCGCGTTAAAATTGCAAAATTCTATCTTCATCCGTTTGAGGAACCGTGCATTTCGGGCAAAAACGGCTCAGGCACCGTGTTCTTCTGCGGCTGCCCTTTAAGGTGCGTGTTCTGCCAAAATTACGAGGTTTCCAACAACCTCACGGGAAAGCAGATATCCGTAAAGGAGCTTGCTGATATTTTCCGTACGCTTGAGCAAATGGGTGCTGAAAATATCAACCTTGTAAACCCCACTCACTTTGTTTTGCAGATAGCAGAAGCATTTTCCATCTACAAGCCGAATATCCCCGTGGTTTACAATACTCACGGCTATGAAAAAATATCCACGCTCGAGCTTGCCAACGGCTTCACAGACGTTTATCTTCCCGACCTAAAGTACTTTTCGCCGCGAGCGGCCAAGCGATATACCGGCAAGGAAGACTACTTCTCCGTTGCCTCTGAAGCGGTTAAGTTTATGATAAAATCCCGTAAAACGCAGATTATTGACGGTATGATGAAGAGCGGAGTTATCGTTCGCCACCTCATACTGCCACTCAACACGGACGATTCTATCGATATAGTAAACTGGTTTGCCCAAAACAAGGGCGATGCATTTTTCTCCCTCATGGGGCAATACACCCCGTTTGGCAAGATAGATGATTTTAAGGAGCTTCAGCGCAAGATCACCCGCCGCGAGTACAACAAGGTTTACACTGCACTTTTGGATGCGGGGATCGAAAACTATTTCGTGCAGGAGTTATCCTCCGCCAGCGAGGAATTTATCCCGCACTGGGATTTTTAACCCCCTTTTTCGCATATTATTAAAGGTTTTTAGTTTATTATGGAACAGCAATCATTATTCAATAGTCATGGAGGGCTACCCCTTGCCGCAAGACTGAGGCCCAGAAGCCTAGAGGAGTTTGCAGGGCAGAAACATCTTCTCGGAGAGGGCAAAATTCTCCGCCGCCTGATAGAAAACGACGCGACCGGCTCTATGATCTTTTGGGGCCCGCCCGGCGTTGGCAAAACCACTCTCGCGCGCATCATCGCAAGTAAAACAAAGGCAAGCTTTATAGACTTTTCTGCCGTAACGAGCGGCATTAAGGAAATAAAGCAGGTGATGGAGCAGGCGGAAAAAAGCCGCGTTTTCGGCGAAAAAACGATACTTTTTGTAGACGAGATACACCGCTTCAACAAGGCGCAGCAGGATGCTTTTCTCCCCTTCGTTGAAAAGGGAAGCATAATCCTCATCGGCGCCACAACGGAGAACCCCTCGTTTGAGGTAAACGGCGCACTCCTTTCAAGGTGCAAGGTGTTCGTTCTTCAACAGCTTAAAACCGAAGAGCTTTGCCAGCTTATAAAGCGCGCGCTGACCGATCCGCGAGGCTTTGGCAACCAAAAGGTCGTTATGGATGAGGACGTGATCGCCACCGTTGCAAACTTTGCAAACGACGATGCGAGAAGCGCGCTTACAACACTTGAAATGGCCGTGCTTAACGGCGACGTCAACGGCGATACCGTCACCGTCACGCGCGAAACGGTTGAGCAGTGCACCTCAAAAAAATCACTCCTTTACGATAAAAGCGGCGAGGAGCATTACAATATAATATCCGCCCTTCATAAATCCATGAGAAATTCCGATCCCGATGCTGCCGTTTACTGGCTGGCGAGAATGCTTGAGGCGGGAGAGGATCCCCTTTACGTTGCGAGAAGAGTTACCCGCTTTGCCAGTGAGGACGTTGGCCTTGCCGATCCGCGCGCACTTGAAATTGCGGTTGCCGCTTATCAGGCATGTCATTATATCGGTATGCCGGAGTGCAGCGTTCACCTCACCGAGGCCGTTGTTTATATGGCGTTAGCACCCAAATCAAATTCTCTTTACGTCGCGTACGAAAGCGCAAAAAGGGACGCTCTCTCCACCCTTGCAGAGCCCGTTCCGCTCGTTATAAGAAACGCCCCCACAAAGCTGATGAAGGAGCTTAACTACGGCAAGGGCTACGTTTACGCGCACGACCAAAAGGACAAGCTTTCAACAATGCAATGCCTGCCCGACAATTTGATAGACAGGGAGTATTACCACCCCACGGAGGAGGGAGTTGAGGCAAAATTCAAATCCCGCCTCGATGCGATAAAAAACTGGAAAAACGAAAATAAATAGCAAGCAAAAAAGCACGCAAGCCACTCGGCAAGCGTGCTTTTTATCGTGTTTTTGTGTGTTTTACGGGGCTTTTAAAAGAGCGGAGTGAATATCTTCATAACGGCGGCAACAAACCTTACTATCGCGTTGCTGCCTATTTTTTCACTAATCCTGTTCTTGTCGCAGCACAGCTCGTCTACGTCTGCCTTCAGCTCCTTAACCGCATCCGTGCCGTACATCCAAACGGCGTTTTCAAAATGATGCAGGAAGCTTCTGTAATCGAGGTTTATCGTTCCAACGATGGCAACCTCTCCATCTGCGACCACGCTCTTTGCGTGTATAAAGCTGCCCATGCTTTTATATATCTTAACGCCGTTTTTATGCAGATATTCCGCATTGTTTCTCGTTATCATATACACAAGCTTTTTGTCGGGCACGTCGGGGATAACTATCTTCACGTCAACCCCTCTTGCAACAGCGATGGCAAGGGCTCTGTTGATGCTGTAATCCACTATAAGATACGGCGTGGTTATGATCAGTTCCTTGCTTGCTCCGGCAATCATGTTTAAGATCGCCTCCTCCGCAACGGGGCAGGTGTAGAAAAACGACGGGCCCGTTCCAAACGGAACCACAACTCCGCCCTCGCCGCTATCCATGTGGCAACTATGCGAATAATCCTCAAACCTATCGGCACACTTGAGATCGTTTATGCCGTAAAGCTGAAGGAACATTTCAGTAAATTCGTTTACGGCGTTACCCTCTATCCTGACGCCGGTATCCTTCCAGAAGAAATCGTTGCCGGCCTCGTTTATATACTCATCTGCAAGATTTATGCCTCCCGTGTAGGCAATTATTCCGTCGATAATCACAATTTTTCTGTGATCTCTGTTGTTGTGCAGGTTTGTAACAAAGGGCAGATATCGGTTAAACCTTACGCACTTTATGCCCTTTTTTCTCAAGCCCTTATAGTAGCTTGCAGGTATCTTCCAGGTGCTTCCGATATCGTCGTACATAACGCGCACCTCAACACCCTCTTTAACCTTCCTTTCCAGAACGCTTAAAACGGACCCCCACATCCTTCCCTCGCTTATTATAAAAAACTCAAGAAAGATGAATTTCTTCGCGCGCTCAAGATCCTCAAGCAACGCCTTTAAATACCTCTCACCCGTGGGGAAATACAAGGTTTTACATCCTGTGTACGCGCTCGTTTTGGTTTTGTTTTTTAAATAATTTATCTGTCCGGCATACCTTTCCGGATATTGCGAAAGGCTGTTGATCTCGGGAATCTGCTTATCGAGAACAGCGCGCATCCTGCGCTTCGCCCGCCTTGACCATTTTGCATCGCCTATCATAAGATATAGAACAATTCCGCCTACCGGAAAGATCAGTATTACCGTTATCCACAGCAGCTGCTGTGCAGGGTTTATATCGCGCATGGTTACGTCTAAAAAAACCAAAAACGATAAAACCACCGATATCACGATAAATATCCAGTAGTCCATAAGCCCCACTACAAGCAGCACCGTAAATACTATCTGCAGTAATATGGACAGCGTGACGAATACAAAGCGGTTAAACAACAATTTTAAAAATTTCATACCTCACCTTTTGTGCCCGAGGCAGAATCCAACCTCTTGGCAAAGCTGTGATAATATTTCCCCAAAACTCCTTTGTACCCCTTTTTCCACGGCTTATTTTTGCCTATGTAATGCGCTATAACGTTATTTTCTTCAACCCACTTTTCATCAATCCTTTTCGCGTGAAAAAGGTTTTGAAGTCTATAATGCCTATCCGAAAGATTATATACGAGCTTATCCGCCTTTTTTACTCTGTTGCCAAAAAATCGGCAAAGGATATCCTGATCGTAAAGGGCTAGTATCGCCTTGTGCCGGATAGTGTATTCGCGTATAGCGTTTACGTCGATAGCGTCACGCAGCATTGCAACGTTCATCAGCAACACGCCCGTGTTCATATACACGTAATCCCTTCTAGCGCCAAGCCTCACTCTATTAAACGCGTTTAAAAATGCGCCCGTATTTGAGCAGGCAACGAACAGATTCCCCTCAAAATCGGTGTTATAAAAGCCGTCTATACAATTATGCAAAACGAGATCGCAATCAAGATATAAAATGCGATCAACCGTCTTAGGCAGAATAAGCGGCGCGAAAATTCTGTAATATACAGTAAAAGGATACCTCTTCACCGTGGGGAAGCCACGGCAAAGCTCGATATCCATTTCTACGTAGTTAAATTCAATTTCAGGAAACATCCTTTTATTTTCGGCAAAATCCTCCGGGATAAGATCGTCGTGCAGAACGTAAACCGCAAGCCTCTCACGCGCATTTTGCTCAAGCGAAGATAGCATCACGCGGAAATGGCGAAGGTATCCCCTGTTGATCGATACTAAAACGTTCACCGTATTATTTATCCGCCTTGTCAGACGACATCATCGTCTTATAGCTGCTCTTCTTTTGGAATTTACCGTCCTTTTTCTGAACGGATATGGAAAGGTCCTGCCTGGTGGCAAACTGATTTGCAAGCTCAAGCGCCTCTGCCTTGGTTCTTACCCTGCGGATAACCCTTTGCGCACCGTCCTTTTTTACCATCCACTCACGGTTTTCACTATCATAAATAACACGGTAAACCGCCTTTATCGCACGTTTTTCGGCATTTGAGCTCTCAACGCTCTCCTCTCCTTCAACCACGATCTCCGTCTTTTCTTCCTCTTCAACCTTCTCTGCCTTTTCTTCTGCTACGGCCTTTTCCTTGGTTGCCTCGGTCTTCTTCTTTTCCTTGTCTTTCTTCAGAAACTTAAACACTTTCGTCCTCCTTTTGCAGTTTTTATCAGTCGCCTTTATAGCGCAAATTTTTTCTTACAGTAATATTGTATCACCTTTTGCCTCTTTTTGCAATACTTTTTTTACCTGCTTTTTTTAAATTAAAAAAGTGCCCGATCGCTCTATCCGTGCGTCAGGACACTTTTATTTGTCTTTTAAATTATAACTCGGCCCTCTTCTGTTTCAACAACCTCAAAAATTTCTCTTTCCACACCGCTAACGGCATCGACGTAAACAAAAAACTGCCTGCCGCCGCTTTCGCCAACCACCTCGTAAGCGAGGGTTTCCTTTCCGTCGCCTACGGGTATAACCGCCTTTCTTACCTTCGTCACGTTTAGAGAGGGCGAAACCGCAGCTTCCGCTTGCGCCCTGCTTATATTCGCCTCGGGTATTTCTCTATCCGTGTGATTGTAGTAGTAAGAGGCTGCCTCTATCGCGGAAACAAGCCCTCTCTCCATGCAAACGTTCACCTTAACGAGATCGGGATAAACCACAACGCCATCCTTAACGTGGGCAAAATTAAACTGTGCAACGGCACGAGACGAGCTTTCCCAAACGGGCGCCATATCCTCAAATCCCGCCTTTTTCACAAAAACTTCGGCTATTTCACGGCACTCATCCAGCGTAAACTTCTCTTCCTCGCACGGCTCATAGCAATTAAACAGCACCAGTCTTCCGCCCCTTTTTGCCATCTGTGCGTAAATATAATAACCGCTTTCCGTGGTGGCCTCAACGTTATATGTGGCAAGGCTGCCCTCTCCCTCGTTCACCACCTCCGTATCCTTTGGGCGGTAATCGGCAAACAGCGCGTTAAACCTCTCTGCTGCCTGCGCCCTCGTAATCTCGCTTTCTTTAAGGCCTCGAGCCTGCTTCACCTCAAGCCCATCTGAAAAGGGGCCGTCGTAAATCATCTTGGGATACTCAACGGAGTTGTTTTCAAGCTCGCCAAAATTAGATATCACGGCGTTATCCTTCTCGGGCTTTAAAAGAGAGGTAAAGTTAAAGCTCTTGCCCTTCTCCTTTGAAATTTTGGAAAGCGTGCTTTGAAGATTGCCGTTCCTTCTGTGAAACTCGTAAAGCATCTCCATATCATCATCGGTAATCTCTCCGCCACTCGCTATCTTATACGAAAGCATTTTTGAATAATCGCCAAGCTGATTTATATACTTTCCCGTGGCGTACTTGCTCTCATCCTCAAGAGGAAGGGCTTGAAGCTCACTTTCCGCAAGCTCACTCTGAACGATTATATCGGTGAGCAATCTCTGCTGAAGAGCGGGCGACGACGTCACCTCAAGCTTGGAGAGGTTTACGTCTATATTGTCAATGCATCCTGCAAGATCGTAATACGCCCTCTCGTAGCTACTGCCGAGAAGCTGCTTGCTATCGGACATATACATCAAATTAAACGTGAGCAGAGTGCCCAAAATAAGCACCGCACAGCCGAGTGATACCACGGCGGCAATCCAGCCGCCCACACCGCGCGTCCTCTTCTCTCTTTTTTCCTGCACGCGCACGGCCCTTCTCCTCTCTCTTTCAACGGCCCTTCTCTCGCGCTCCTCGGATATCATGCGGGCGCGAAGCACGGCCTTCTCCTTTTTAAGGCGCATTGCCTCTCTTCTCTCTGCAGCGATTCTATCTCTCCTCGCTTCCGCGCTCTCACTCTTTAAATAATCCCTGCGGGCCTTTCTCGCTTCCCTCTCGCGAAGCCTTTTTGCGGCAATGCTCTCCGCTCTCTCCTCTTTTTCTCTCTTCGCCTCTATCCTTTTATATTCTCTCTGCTTTTGCTTTTCCACGCGCATTTGCTCGCGCTTTGCATCGCTAATCCTCTCAACTCTCGTCTTTTTTTGCGCTGTTTTTGCGCGATTTACGGGGGTTTTAGCTTTTGAAGGCACTTCGCCCTCGCTATCCTCAATCGGCGTGGGCTGTGCGTCCATGCCGAGTGCGGAAATATCTTCAACCTTATCTACTGCACTGTTTTGCTTTTTTTCCATATTCCCTCCTATACCGCAAACACATGGTTACCTATCGTAACCACAACCTTTCTCGTCAATATCCACTTGCTCGTGGCGATTGCCGGGTTATAATAATAAAGGCTTCCGTAAGACGGATCCCAGCCGTTCATCGCATCCTTCGCCGCCCTTACGGCAGTTGCGTTTGGCTCAAGATTGATCTGCCCGTCCGCAACGGCAGTAAAGGCGTTTCTCTGATAAACAACACCCGAAATTGTGTTTGGGAAGGACGAGCTTTTAACCCTGTTTAAAACAACCGCACCTACGGCAACCTGCCCCGTGTAGGTTTCGCCTCTCGCCTCGGAGTGTATCAGTCGGGCAAGAAGATATACGTCGGAGTTAGAATATCCGCCCGTTCCCGACGTTGTGCCTCCACCCCCACTCATGCCAAGCGCGGCGAGTGTTTTTTTGCCTACGATGCCATCAGGCGTCAGGCCGTTCTTTCTTTGAAAATATATCACGGCCTTTCGTGTTTGGCTGCCAAATATTCCGTCAACCGCGCCCGTGTAATATCCCCAGTTTTTAAGCTTTTGCTGCATTGTTCTTACTTCCTGTCCGCTACTACCCTGTCTTAAAACCACGGGCACAGCATCAGCACTGCTGACTGCCGTGGCTGTTACCGCACCAACGCTGATTATGCATAGGGCAAGCACGGCAATTACAACGATCAATTTTCTTTTAAACATATTTCCTCCTTCGTGCCATAGCACCTTTTTGCGGATAGCCGAAGGGGGAAAAACTTATTTTCCGTGCTTTTCCCGCCAGACGGATATCATCTCCGCTATAACGGATTTATACCTGAAGCTCTCCCCCGTGCCGTTTCCAACAAAGCACAGCGGCGGATACACAACGCACCACCAGTTATTGCCTTCGCCTTCTCCAAGCTCAATTATCAGCGCATCGTAATAGCCGGCCTCAAGCGTAAGATCGCCGTAGACGCGTGTCGGAAACTGCTCAACCGTAACCCTCGCGCTGCAGCCGTAATCAAAGCCCCTTTCAAAAAGCACCTCTTCAGCGACTGCTTCAATGCCGCAAATGTGCTGATTAAGTGCGTTTTGCAGGGCTTCTTTACTTTTACACTCTGCCACGATCGGGGTGAGATATTCGGTTATTCCGTCGCGCACGGCGTACTTCACCGATTGATCGCGCTCGTCGTTGGAGTTGGCTCTGACGTGAATCCTCAGATACTCTTCCTTTGCTTTGGGCGCCTCTGCACCCAAAACGATCGTCAAAACTATTATGCTTAAACAAATCAAACTTATGCAAAAATTTTTCATATCGATCCTCCGCATCTTCTCCCTTTATTTGTTGACAGCTACCCACCCGTTTATACCTTCACAAAAAATAAAGGTCCGCTTGTCAAAGCAGACCTCAAAAATTACTTTTCAGTTTTTTCTTCCCTATCGCTGCAGAGGGCAAAATAATGCTCTCTCATAATTTGCCTATCGTCAAACGGATAGCTTTCAAGCTCTCCGCAAAGGGACTTAAACTCCTCAACTGTAACCACTCGGCAGCCACGGTTAAGATGCTTTTCTCTGCCGCCAAGCTTATCGCCCTCCGCCATCACAAACATGCCGCAGGATAGGATCGACGAATCAAACGTGCCGCCCTCCGCCGCAACGGTTGCAACGATATGCCTCGCAAGCTCAAGATCCTTTGCATAAACGCTCTCCGCTATCGCAACGGAAAAGCCCTCAAGCGCGCTGCCTCTTTTAGAAACTGCGCCCTCAGCGATACTCGCATAGTGATTTACCAAAAGCTTTCTCGTAGACCTGCTGCACGTAGCAAGCCTCTCTGTTATTATATCCTCAGAATAACAGCACCTATGCCCCTCTGCGCCGTTCACGCCGTAGGTGATGCCGTATCTCTCAACAAGCTCTGTTAGCGTTTTGCCCGAAAGCTCAACAAGCCTTGCGAATATCTCGTAGGTAACCCTTGCGTCCTCATCCGAGCGATGCTCTATAAACTCAATATTAAACTGCTCCGCAAACGCCTTTAGCCCGTGGTTGCGATGCTCGGGCAGCACAAGGCCACCAAGCAGCTGCACGTCTAAAAACTTAAACGGAATTCTGGGGAGCGAAAAGCTGTCACACGCGTTGTTTAAATACCTTAAATCGTTCTGAACCGCAAACCCTAAAACGAGGTCCACACTATCAAAAAGCGCCTTTATCTCACAATATCGCCTATCAAACCTCGGTTGCCGTCTGAAATGTGAGGTGGGATAAGCAAGCTTCAGCCCTATGCTTTTACCAAATCCGCCAAGCAAAAATCGCTCGGGAAGCGGATTGCACAGAATATCGCCGCCGCCTGCCACAACGCCGTTTTCACACAGCACGTATCCAAAGCTGCAAAGGCTACCGTCTAAAGGATTACCCGTACAGCTCTCTATATCAAAAGTTAAAATCCTCATTTTTTATCCCCCCTTCCCTTCGTGCGGAGAATTGCCTATAACGCGCTCAAGCGCGGGAAACATGGGAGTAAACGAAAAGAGCCTGTCCTCAATTTTTCCAAACAGTGCGATGAGCGGTGAGTTGACAAGCGTGCACACGAGAGTACCTATGCCAAGCCCCGTTAAATCGCCAAAAAAGCAGAGTGTCAAAACCGCGGCAAGGGTGAGCATGCCAAAATCGTAAATCCATTTTACAACCACGCTCTTAAAGCCGTATCGCGCACAAATCTCGGTTATGAACAGGTCGTACACCTCAACGGGCAGATACGTTCTGAAAAAGAACGCCACGGATATACCCGTAAGCACCAACCCCAGCACAAACGCAGCTATTCGCCAAGCGATCGAAGCAAAGCTAAGCCCGGAGAATATATACAGCCATCCGTCCAGCATAAATCCGTAAAGAACAGCACACGCAAAGGATAACAAATACTGCCACCTGAAACGCCTTACTGCAACGCACATTATCAAAAGCAGCACGCCCTGAAGCATATACACCGCAGTTCCAAACGTAAACCACGGCAGCTTATCCGAGAGGGCAAGGTGCAAAACGTACGCAGGTGAAACGATCATCGATACGCCAAAGTTAGCCCTCGTCATAAGGCACACGGCGAGCGACAGCAGCAGCATTCCGAAAACCCAAGCAAGCTCATTAAATTTTTCTATTTTTCTTCCGTTCATATTCATCCACGTTCAACAATCCCGTTCAGTATACCACATATCAAATCTATTTTCAAGAAAAAACACCCTTTTTCACACAAAAAAAGGGCTTTTGCCCTTTTTATTTAATAACCTTTAGAAGTCTGCCGAGCATTATTTCATCCTCGCCGTCCGTAGGAAATTCAAGCTTTCCGACCAAAACTATTCCACGCTCCTCTTCGTACGAAACCTTATCGTACAAAGCCGAGCTCTTACCTGATACGTTAACAACAACTGCCTCTCTCTCAAAAAACAGCGCTACACCGCTCTCTCCCTTTAGCGCAGCGTGCGGCAAAAATCTCTTTAGCGTTACGTTTTCCGCACACCACATTGAAAGCTCCGTCCTCGCAATAAGAGCAAAGCCCTCGGCAGCCTTTTCCGCATGAGCAAAAATATCCTCCATTATTATCTCAACTGCCTTTTCCTCTTCCGCTCTGCGATGCTCTCTCACTGTAAACTGAGTTAGAAGAGTGGCAAGGCATTTATCTAACTCACCCTCGGCCCAGTAGCCCGCAGCCTCCGCCACAGCACGGCCGAAAACGCCTTCTTTTGCCCTGAAAAGCAAAGCTTCAACCTCAGCGGCTTTTTTATCAACCCTTGTAGGAAATGCCCCCATTAGCACCCCCCCCCCGCACGATTTCGGGGGTTTTTGCTATCGTTTTTCATTTTTCGTTCTCCTTGTTTTTTCAGTTACACACCAAAGCAAAATTAAAACGGGGTCGATCACAACCCCGTTTTTACGCGTTTTACGGGACTTTTAATCCATTACGAGATACTGCTCTCTCGCTGCACCAACGGAAACGTAGGTGATCTTGCAGCCAACAGCCTTCTCTATAAACTTAACGTAATCGTATGCAGCCTTGGGGAGATCCTCAGGCTTTCTGCATCCGCTGATATCGCACTTCCAGCCGGGAACCGTTTCAATTATGGGCTTGCACTGATCGAGCACGTCGGTAAACGGGAACTCGTCAATCCTCTTTCCGTTAAGCTCGTAACCAACACATACCTCGATCTCATCAAGGTAAGAGAGAACGTCCATTTTGGTAAGGGCTATCTCGGTAGCAGCCTGCATTCTGCAGCCGTAGCGGGATGCAACTACGTCAAAGGGACCAACTCTTCTGGGCCTGCCTGTAGCCGCGCCGTATTCGCCGCCTGCCTTGCGGAGCTCCTCTGCCTTTTCGCCAAAGTATTCAGCGGTAAAGGGGCCCTCGCCAACGCAGGTGGAATAAGCCTTCATAATACCGATAGCCTCATCGAGCTTGCGGTTAGGGATACCTGCGCCGATGGGAGCATAAGCGGATATGGTGGATGATGACGAGGTGTAGGGATAGATACCGAAATCTATATCGCGAAGAGCGCCGAGCTGAGCCTCGAACATGATCTTCTTGCCCTCGCCTGCAGCCTTATCGAGGAAGAGGCCGGTATCGCAAACGTGCTTTTTGAGCTTGCCTCCAAACTCCTCGAGATATGCGAGCATTTCGTCGTAAGACAAGGGCTGCTCGCCGTACGCCTTTTCGATGGTGAGGTTCTTCCACTCAACTATACCCTTAAGGCGCTCCTTCATAATATCCATATTGAGAAGCTCGCCCATACGGAGAGCCTTCTTCAAATATTTATCGCCGTAAATAGGGCCGATACCGCGACGGGTGGAGCCGAATTTCTTATCTGCAAGACGGTTTTCCTCAAGGCAATCCTGCATTACGTTATAGGGCATACAAATAACCGCTTTATCGGAAATTTTAAGGTTGGTTTCATCAACCTTGATGCCTGCGGCAACAAGCCTTTCGATCTCTCCGCAAAGGTGCTTAAGATCGATAACCATGCCGTTACCCATAACGTTTACTACCGTTTCACGCAAAATGCCGCTGGGCATAAGGTTAAGAACGAATTTACCCTTTTCGTTAATAACGGTGTGTCCTGCATTGTTGCCGCCCTGATAGCGAACAACCACGTCGTAATTTTCAGAAAGCAGGTCAACCATTCTGCCCTTGCCTTCGTCGCCCCAGTTAATACCAACGATTGAAGTTAACATATTTTCTCCTTACGGCGGATTACCGCCAAGTGTTTTTTTAAATTTAGTGCCCTTTTTCAGGGGGTATTTATACTTTAAGCTCAGTTTCCACACTTTCGGTGTATCTTGCAAGAACGGGATCGAGCGAGCTTGAAACAAATTCCTCCACCTGCGAAACGCTCCTGCCTATATACAGCGACGGATCGAGTGAGGACAGTATCTTTTCCTTCGTGGTGCCAAACGCAGGATCTTCCGCAATGCGGTCGATAAGATCGTTCGCCTTACCCTCAAGCTTTACAGCGCGCGCCGCCGCGTGTGAGTGCACGCGAAGCTTTTCGTGAAGCTCCTGCCTGTTTCCGCCCGCTTTTACGGCATCCATCATTATATTTTCGGTTGCCATAAACGGAAGCTTTACATCACCCTGCGCTCCACAACCTTGGGATAAACCACAAGGTTTGCGGTAACGTTGATGTAAATATTGAGTATCGCGTCGGTCGCAAGAAAAGCCTCTGCAACGGAAATGCGCTTATTGGCACTGTCATCAAGCGTTCTTTCAAACCATTGCGTACCTGCAGTTATTGCAGGGTTGAGCGAATCCACAATAACGTACCTTGCAAGCGCGGATATTCTCTCGCTCCTCATGGGATTGCGCTTATACGGCATTGCCGACGAGCCTATCTGATTCTTCTCAAACGGCTCCTCCATCTCCTCAAACGACTGCAATATTCTCATATCGTTTGAAAACTTATATGCGCTTTGAGCTATGCCGGACAGCGCGGATAGAAAATACGCATCGACCTTTCTCGAATACGTCTGACCGGAAACGGGGACTACGTCCTCAAATCCCATCTGCTCCGCAATAAGCTTTTCAACCCTTCTGCACTTCTCCTCGTCACCGCCGAAAAGCTCCATAAAGCTTGCCTGCGTGCCCGTAGTGCCCTTCTGCCCAAGCATTTTGAGCTTGGAAAGACGGAACTCAAGCTCCTCAACGTCCTGCAAAAGCTCGTACGCCCAAAGCGTTGCTCTTTTGCCAACAGTGGTGAGCTGTGCCGGCTGAAGATGCGTATATGCAAGACAGGGCATATCCTTATACTCAAGGGCAAATCCCTTTAGATTTTTAAGCACCTGCGCGCATTTGTTTAAAATTATTTTCGATGCCTCGCGGAGAATTATAACGTCCGTATTATCTCCAACGTAGCAGGAGGTTGCGCCAAGATGGATTATGGGCTCTGCCTTCGGACATGCCTTACCGTAGGCGTAAACGTGGCTCATAACGTCATGACGGACAACTCGCTCCCTCTCCTCGGCAACAGCAAAGTCAATATCCTCAACGTTTGCTTCCATCTCGGAAATCTGT
>JAFVXM010000066.1 GCA_017501205.1 Clostridia bacterium | reverse complement strand
ATGAAGAAGATAAAGATAGGCGTTCTCGGCGTATACCGCGGAACGAGCATGATAAACTATTGCAAAAAGGCAGACAACGCAGAGGTAGTTGCTCTGTGTGATAGGTGGGAAGAGGGCCTTAACAGGCAAAGAGAGAGCAACAAGGGGCTGAACATCACGTACTATACCGATTTTGACGAATTTATCAAGCACGATATGGATGCAGTCGTTCTCGCAAACTATGCAAACGAGCACGCACCCTTTGCAATCAAGGCAATGAAGGCGGGCAAGCACGTTTTTTCGGAGGTTTTGCCTTTTCAAACGATGAAGGAAGCAGTTGAGCTTATTGAAACGGTTGAGCAAACGGGCAAGATCTATGCTTACGGCGAAAACTACTGCTATATGGCCGGCCCTTATGAGATGAAAAAGCTTTACCGCCAAAATAAGATAGGTGAGCTTGAATATGCAGAGTGCGAGTATTTCCATAACTGCGAGTCTATCTGGCCGTCCATTGCATACGGCGATCCTAATCACTGGCGAAACAATATGTATTCAACCTTCTACTGCACGCACAGCTTCGGTCCCATCCGCCACATAACAGGCTTAAGACCGAAGAGCGTTGTTGGATTTGAGCCTACGGGCATTGCAAACCAAAGGAAGGATAGAATGGGCTGCAAGGGCGCAGCGTTCGGAATAGAGATGGTAACGCTTGAAAACGGCGCTATCGTCAAGAGCGGTCACGGCGGCGTTTACAGAAACTCTCTGTGGTATCTCATAAGCGGAACAAAGGGCAGAGTTGAAACGGCAAGAGAGGATGCCGAGGTTGGCGATCTCAATATGGTTTACGTCAACACGGATGAATTCCCCGGCGGCTACGCAACCCATAAGCTTGAAAAATACAGGGCAGATGAAATCATGAAGGGTGAGGCGGAAAAATTTGGCCACGGAGGCTCGGATTTCTGGTCTATGTATTACTTTATCGAAAAAATAAACGGCAACAAGGATGCCGATACCATTGACGTTTACGAGGCCGTTGATATGGCGCTTGTAGGTCACTTTGCTTACCGCTCAATACTTGCCGGCGGCGTGCCCGTTGACATCCCCGATCTAAAAGACAAAGCAGAGCGGGATAAATGGAGGAACGACGTTTGCTGTTGCGATGAGAGCGTTGCAGGTAAGGCCGTATGGCCCACGAGAGTTGGCGGCACACCTGATATCCCATCTGAGATCTACGCACATCAAAAAAAGCTTTTTGAGGACGATCTCAAGTCCTCCACGGGCTATGCAAACGAAGCGTTCAATCAAGGTAAATAATAGCCCGATTTTGCGCGAAAAAGGGCACTTTTTTAAAATTATAGCTTAATAAACGATATATGTACGGTTTGGTTGTAATTGCAGTCATAATGTTTGGCTGTATGTTTCTAACAAACGAGAAGTACCAAAAAGAGGTGGGCAGCGGCGTGTTCCAAGCAATGCTGTTCAACCTCCTTTGCTGTGCGCTTGGTCTTCCCATAATGATTATAATAAACGGCTTCAGGATAGAGTACACGCATTTTACCTTGATTATGGCGTGCATTGGCTTTCTGAACAGCGTTCTCTGCACCGTTTGCACGTTAAAGGCATTTGAGAGAGTCAATCTGTCAGTATTTTCTCTTCTTTCCATGCTTGGCGGAATGCTTTTACCTCTGTTTGCAGGTATATTCTTTTATGGAGAAAAATTCACGCTGGGCGTTGGGCTTTGTGTTGCGTTTGTAATCGCGGCGTTGCTTTTAACGGTAAACAAAGGCGATAAGAAAAAGAAGGGCGGCTTCTTCATTTACGCGGGCGTTTTTGTGTTTAACGGGATGTCAGGCGTTATCAGCAAGATTTACACGGATGCAAGCTATCCAAAGGCAACGAGTGCCGGATATTCTATTCTCTCGGCAATCGTTATGGCGGTGGTTTCGCTGATTTTTATTGTGGTGATTTGGAAAAAAAGGCCTCAAATCTCACTTAAATCGATATTTTTCGGCATTGCGTCGGGCCCACTGTCACGCGTGGCAAACTGGTTGCTACTAATCGCACTCACCGTCCTT
>JAFVXM010000065.1 GCA_017501205.1 Clostridia bacterium | reverse complement strand
CACTTAATGCAGAAATAAAAACCGAAATTCATATCGTACCCGAAGCACAAACAACCTGTAAACGGGGAGGACAATACTGCATCTTGTTTTACAGCGAAACTAAAGACGAGTATTTGCGAAATATTGGATATATAGGAGAACAAATTGATTTGTATCTCACTTCACAAAACATCGGGGCTTTATGGTTTGGTATCGGCAAACCTAAGGATATACAGATGAACGGTCTTAATTTTGTAATTATGATTTCAATAGCAAAAATGCCCGAAGATACGTTCCGCAAAGATATGTTCAAATCAAAGAGAAAATCCTTGAGTGAAACTTGGAGTGGTGATACAATAGGTGTTGCGGAGATCGTTCGTTTCACTCCAAGTGCTTGTAATACACAACCTTGGATTGTTGAAAATACAGGCAATAACTTGATGATATACAGATTTAAGAAGCCCGGTAAGAGAGGAATTATGCCTGCAGATAAAGTGCGGTATTACAATAAAATTGATATGGGCATATTCCTTTTCATGTTGGAAACTTGCCTTGAACACTAAAACTATGCTTATGAAAGAACCCTATTTGCAGATACAACAGATGATAGTGTTGAGCAAACTTTAATCGCAAAATATAGATATTCAAGCAAGTAATCAAATTCCAATTTATCGAGTTGTTAATCTTTGTGGGAAGATTTTCAAAAGTGTAGCACACTATACTTAACAAGTTAAGTCGTGTGTTTTGCAAAGCAAAAAGGAAAAGACTAACGAAAATTTTCGTTAGTCTTTTATAATGCTCTAAAAAATCCCTATGAGACACTCCCTTTTAGCAGACTTTTTTTTACTTGTTTAAGTCATTGCAAAGTGCGTCGGCAAGCTCTGCCATAATTTTCTCTTTGTGAGAGGGAAAGATTATAACGTGCGCTTTTTGTGTTTTTGCGCCGTTTTCAAGCTCGTCAAAGCAGGAAAGCTGAAAGCGCTTGCACACGGCAGGGCTAGGGCTATCTATGACGAAAATGTTTGATTTAGGGGCTTTATAGTAGTTTACGCCTCGATCTTGAAGCAGATTTTCAAAGAAAATAACGTTTTTGCAATAGTTGTCCTCCCGCGGCTCTGCAAGGTGCTCGGTAACGTGGTTTAAGAGCGCGTAAGCAGGGATGGAGCGTGAGCCGGAAACGGTGGTATCGTGCTGACCGATGTAGGCGATTTTTTTGCCGCGCGGCTTTGATGCAGCGATAAAAACAGACTTAACGTCCGGGAAGCCGACGTATTTATGAAGGCTTACGCACACGGAATCAACGCCGCGTTTTTTAAGGTTTAGTGCAACGGGCGCATCCTTCTGGTTGTTTTGTATTCCGCCAAACAACGCAGCATCCAGATGAATATAGTAAGGTATTGAGTTTTGCTTTAAAAATGCAACGATGCGATCAACGTCGTCGCACTCGCCGTATTTGGTTGTTCCGTGGGTTAGCACGATGTTTGCGGGCGCACCGGTTTTATCAAAATTTTCCTTCACAGATTCAAGCAGGGCATCAACGTCCAAAACGTCCTTTCCGAGTGAGGGTATCTTGACGTGAGGGTGAAGATTTACGCCCTTCTCCACAGAGTAATGGGCGGCCTGCGAGTAATACAAAATTCCGTTTGGGTACTTTGCAAACGCGAGTGCAATGCCGCAAGAATTACTTTCCGATCCGCCGCTTGAAACGTATCCCCAAAAGCTCTTTCCCATGCCGAACTTCTGGGCGTATAACTCTACTATGCGTTTTTCAACGTCCTTGGTATCCATGCTGTAGTTGCCGCGTTCCTCAATATCTCCGCAGTTGTTTGAAAAAGGAGAATTGTAGTGCAGCAGCAAAAGATACTGCGTCTTTAAGGAAAGAGGGTATGCGTACGCAGGGAAGCCAAACATATATTCCGCTTTTTGGTTTAAGCCGTTATAAAATTCTATTGCCTCGTTAGCTGTTTTAGATGTGGAAAATTCATCGGTCACGCTGCTTGGCAGGTAGTTGAAAAGTCTGTTCATATCGACCTCGTAAAAATCTATCCAAAGTATAACATTTATTTCGGTATTTGTCAACGGGCGGCGATTGCTTTTCGCGTGGGTATTTCGTTGACAGGTCTGCGCGCGGATGCTATAATTATATGGTAACGATTGATGTAATAAAAGTTCGCTGATGGCGAAAGTCCCAAACGCAAAAAAAATAAAGCGAAGCATTTGCTTCGCTTAACATGGAGCTAATGAGGGGATACGAAGCCGTACCGGCGGAGAACGCCGAGAGATTTTTAAGAAATGTCGAGGCGTAAAGGAGCAACCGCCAAAAGAAGCAAGCGCTTGAAAAGCGCTGCTCAAAAAGGCGAGGTGTGACGCGAACCCCTGACCTGCTGCTCAGCCGAGCAAGCGAAGCTTGCGAACGCCACGAGCCTAAGGCGAGTATTACGAACGTTTTTACGAGTTGAGAGATGATGGTGAAAGTCCCAAACGCAAAAAATAAAGCGAAGCAGTGCTTCGCTTAACATGGAGCTAATGAGGGGACTTGAACCCCTGACCTGCTGATTACGAATCAGCTGCTCTACCGACTGAGCCACATTAGCATACCCTTAATACTTGATTATTATATCACAATTTTTTTTAATAATCAATCGTTATTAACCAAATTTTTTATTTTTTGTAAAACCTTTTATTTACGAAAGAGAGGAGGAAATATGCGCTATCACATAAGCACGTCGTTGATCTTACAGGAGTTTTGCAAAACGGATAGTGAATGTCCGCTTTGCGAGATTCGCTCAATTGTTGAAAAAAACGTTGTGGAGCAATATCTTAACGAAGCCGTTATGGTTACAGGTGTGCGTTATAAGGTTAACGAAAAGGGCTTTTGTTCCGATCACTTCGATATGCTGTTTGCCGGGCAAAGTAAGCTTGGGCTCGCTCTTCAATGCGTAACGAGAATGAACGTTTTAAAGCAGAGCCTTGAAAAGCCCTCAAATTACAACGCGGCAAAGAAGCAAGCGAAGGCGCTAATTGAGGCGGAAAAGACGTGCATCATCTGCGATACCGTTGAGGACCATATGCAAAGGTACTATAAAACGGTGGCGGAGCTGTATTTTAACGAAGAGGATTTTCGCGATCTGATAGGTCTTACCAAGGGCTTTTGCCTAAAGGATTACGCCCAGCTCGTTATGAACGCAAGGTATGCGGCAACAAAGGTGAACGAGTACGTAAAGGTTCTTTCGGAAATAGAAAAGAAAAACTTTGAGAAGATACAATCGGATCTGCAGTGGTTTTGCGATAGGCATGATTTCCGTAACGCAGGAAAGGCTCTTGACGGAGCAAAGGATGCACTGCCCAGAACGAGAACTAAGATCTACGGAAAGAAAAAACAATAAAACCGCCTAAAACGCGCGTTATTGGAGATTTTATGGCTTTGAAAAGATTTGTTTTGATGCTTGCTGTGTGCGTTTTTGTTGTGGTATCCGTGTGTGGCTGTTCGTTTGAAACGGGCAGTGGCGGGAATAGCAGCCCGATGCAATCCTCGCACAGCGAAAAAGAGGATAGCACAAATTCAGGAAGCAGCACGGGCGAGCTGACGCCGCCACAGCATAGCTCGTCTATGGGAGATGAAAGCTCCTCCGGCACGGTCGGCGGTGAGGATGAAACGCAACCGGAGGATGAGATTCCCGTAAGCTTTGGTGTTACCGTAGACGGTGGGGTGATCCGCTGGGATAACGTTGCGGCTGCCGTTTACGAGGTTACCGTAAACGGAAAAAAGATCACCACTGTTTTAACTGAATACGAGCCGGAGGGCTTAACCGTTGGCGTGTACGACGTTAAGGTTACGGCGTATCTTACGCTCGATCCCGTACTCAGTGTAACAGCCTTTGCAGAGCTTGCGGTAAAAAGCCTGCCGCCTGTTTTGAGTGCGAGCGGAAAGGTTCTTACGTGGACTTCGGTAGACGGCGCTGCTTATTATGAGATTTATAAAGAAGGCGCCTATATCGCGCAAAATTCAACAAATTTTTACACTGCAGAAGCAGGAATTTACACCGTTGTTGCTGTGTTTGATGATCAAAGGCTTAATAGTGATCACAGCAACTTAGTGGTGGTTGGAGAGGTAGACGTCAACGCGCCCACGCTCAGCCGCGACGGAAAATATTTAAAGTGGACTGCTGTTGCCGGTGCCGCGTTTTACCGGATTTATGTGAACGGAGAGCCGTTCCAAATTGTTTTTGGCACGGCGTACGACTTCAGCGCAAGCTATGAAAAGCATTTTAAAGAGGATTATCCCGACGGAGTTGTCGTTACCGTTGTCGCATGCTTTAGCGAAGATCTTAACAGCGGACATTCAAACGAACTGTTTTTCGGTCAGGAGTAAAGAAAAGCACGCTATATTTGCTTGTCAGATAAGGCGTGCTTTTTGTTTTAATTTTCAAGAGAGCAAAGGCGTGTAATTTGGTTGACTTTGTTATAGTTTTGTGATAAAATTGTGACAGCAAAAATGAAAAGAATAAGAAGAAATGTCATGATAGCTGTTGTTGCTATGCTGCTTATGATAGCGGCAGGCTGTACGCCGACACCTATTCAGGCAAGGACAATTGAAGAGATCCGAGGTACTTATGCCGTGAAAGAATACTATATGGATATTGACGGCAAAAAAACTGATTTGATAAGTGTCTATGAGTATTTGTATATTATTGTTGGCGAAAACAGTGTTGCTTCAATAATTTACAAGAGGCCAAGCGAGGATTACGTTGCCCGTGAGTTGGGCTACACGCTCAAGTACTCGTCCGGCAGCACCACAAAGATAAACGAAATTAAGCTTCGTTTTGAACTGCCGTATCTTATGGGCGAGGTTATGTATGTAAACTATCTTACCGTTTCCCAAAATAATTCTCTTGCCTGCGTTAAGGCGGGGTACGTTTATGGAGAGGATGGCAAAAAGATGCACAAGTCCGTTTATATGAGCGTGAAGAAGGTTTCCTCTGACGTGAGTTATTCATACGTTGAAGAGGATATCGGATACGAGCTCATGGATATACAGTCGCCGTTTAATTAAAATTCTCAATCGCACGCTAAGTCGTTGAAAAGAATAAAAACCCTATGAATCGCGCAAAAACGCGGTTCTTTTTTTATCTGACCTTTTCTGCGGGAGTGAGCAGGGCCTTTAAAACGCGTTCGTTGAGGTCAGAGCTTACGCTCCTGCGGTTCTCTGTGTTTTTCCAAATAGCCTTAACGTCTACGAAGCAGGGCTTTACGATAGGGGCTGATGCGTCCATTGCAGATCTTCTAAGTTTTCTCATGTTTTTATCTCCTTTTGATGAGCATATTTTATCTAACAATAGTTGACAATATCTGTCATATATTATAAAATATAATAAAATTATCAAAAATAAATTTGGGGTGAATATATGAAAAGCGAAATAATGATTCAAATACTGTTCATGCTGCTTGCCCGGCGCAGGGTTACAGCTGAAGAGGTGAGCAGAAAATTTGACGTGAGCAAGCGTTCCGTTTATAGGTATATGGATGAGCTGTCCTTGCTCGTTCCCCTGTATGTGGAGAGGGGGATGAAGGGCGGATTTTCCATAATGGACGATTTCCGCTTGCCCGCAACCTTTCTTACAGAGAAGGAGTATGGCGTTGTGCTGCAGGCGCTCGATGCTTACGCCGGAGAGTTGCCTGGCGAGGAGCTTGGCATAGCCATCAACAAGCTTAAGGCTAACAGCAAAAGCTCCAGAAAGATCAGCCTCAACTCTTCTACCTTAATGATTGACAGCGGGCCATGGGGAATTACAGACGAATATAATAATAAATTGCACGTTTTGGCAGAATGCGTCGAAACATCAAGGGCGATTTATATGGAGTATCGCAACGTCAACGGCGTTGCGACCAGCCGTGAGGCAGAGCCGCACACGCTTGTTTTAAAGCAGGGCATATGGTATGTTTATGCGTATTGCAGGCTTCGTGGTGAATTCAGGCTTTTTAAGGTTGGCAGAATTGAACACCTTAAGGTTTTGGATGGCAATTTTGAAAGGCGCAGTACGGAGGGGCTTAGTGGCGTGTTCGGCTATAATGACGAAAGCCCCAAAATGAAGGACGTCGTTTTTGAGGCGCACCGTACGGTCATTAGCGACATTGAGGAGTGGCTTGGCGTAGGATGTGTTCAGACTGACGAAAACGGTAAGGCTACAGTCAGGGCAAGACTGCCCGTTGACGACGGGCTTGCATCAAAGCTTTTAGGTTACGGTGGAAGGATCCGCGTGATTGAGCCAAAGGAGCTGAGGGATAAAATTGCCGACAGCGCAAATGCTATTTTAGCTATTTATAGACAATAATCCTTGATTTAGGGCACTAATCTGATTTAGCTGTTAAAAAACAGCCGCAATATTTCATGTCGCCGAATAAAAACTTAAAAAGGATTTTATGCGTCTTTGCTTGCCGAAGCCATAGTTTTATGATAAGAAACATATAATTATACGAGGTGAATTGTATGGGTTTTATTGAAGCTATTGCGGAAACGGCAGCAGAAGGGCTCGCTCCGTGCGAATATCGGCTTACTGTGCTTGGTAAAAGGTGCGTGTACGCAGAGGGCGTTAGATGTGTTAAGAGCTTTTCTGAAGAGGAGATACTCCTTGGCCTTAAAAGGGGCTGTATTAAAATAAGCGGAAGCGGTATGCAAATAGAAAAATTTTGCGACGGCGACGTGCAGATAAGAGGGAGCGTGGTTAAGATTGAAAGGCTTTCCGTTTAAGCACGCCCTAACGGCAGAATTTGAGGTTTACGGTAAGGATAGAGAGTCGTTTATCAATAGAATCTCCGGCGCGGGGGTTACAATAATTAAGGCAAAGCCTATAAAAGATAAAACATACCTTACAATACCGCACGCGGATTGCAAAAAATTTTTTGCAATTTGCAATCAAATGTGTTATAATATAATAATAAGCGGTCAAAAACCACCCAAGGGATTAAGGAAAAACAGGATAACCGTTAAAAAAACGGGCGAAGGCGGCTTGCTAGCGCCGGCGTATTTTGCGGTAAAAAGGCCCGGGCTTATCGTTGGCGCAATATTATTCGTAATTTTTTGCGTTGCGCTTAACGGCAGGCTGCTTGGATACTCACTTGGCGGCGTGCCTGCAAAGGATAGGAGCGGAGTTATGCGCACCCTATCTGATTGCGGAGTGGAGAGGTTTAAGAGCTTTTCTAAAATAGACGAGGAGCTTATTGCCAAAAGGATAGTTGCGGAAAACGCCGCGATTGGCTTTGCCACCGTTTACAAGGAAGGAAGCTTTCTCGTAGTAAAAACCCTTCCCGTATACGTTGAAGGGGATGCCGCAAAAAAGGAAGATATTCTTTCTCCCGTAGATGGCGTTATAGAAAAGATAGCAGTTTTAAGGGGTACGGCACTCGTTGAAAAGGGTGCAACGGTAAAGAAAGGCCAGCCGCTTGTTGGCGCGTATTTTCTGGCAGGAGAGCAAAGCTTTCCCACCGTGCCTGCTGCAGAAATTATAATAAGGGCAGAGTTCGCCTTTTCGCTTGAGGTAAGCGCAGCAGACGAGCGTGCGATTGCCGCAGTGATTGCCGTTGCAAAGGAAAAGTGCCCGGAAACTAACATTATTGAGCAAAATTATACGGTTAGCGAGGTTGACAGCGGATTTCTTGTTACCGTTACGCTTACATATTTTAAGAGGATAGGAGGATAACTTTGGCAAAGGTTACGGTTACGGTTCCCTGTGGAACGGTGGACAGGCTTTCCCGTCTGCTCGGCATATACGACGAGAACCTAAATCTTATAGCGAGGGAGCTTGATGTTTCCGCGTACACCGAAAACACGGATATACGCATTTCGGGAGAGGAGAATAACGCGCTTCTCGCACAGACGGTAGTATCCAAGCTTTTAGATATAATCTCATCGGGCGAGCCTCTTGATAAGGCGAGGGTGGTTTACTGTATTGAGATGGCAAGAGAGGGCAACACCGAAGGCATTGAAAAGATTATGAGTGGCGTTGTTGCCGTTACGTCCAGAGGCAAACAGATAAAATGCAAAACCGTTGGCCAAAAAAAATACGTTGAGGCAATAAAAAAGAACACTGTAGTGTTCGGTGTGGGGCCTGCCGGTACGGGTAAGACCTACCTTGCGGTGGCACTTGCCGTAACGTCCTTTAAGGCGCATGAGGTTGAGAAGATAATACTCACCCGTCCTGCCGTTGAGGCCGGTGAAAAGCTTGGATTTTTGCCGGGGGATTTGCAGACCAAGGTCGATCCTTATCTTCGCCCCCTGTACGATGCCCTTCAAGAAATGTTTGGTCTTGAAACCTATCAAAAGCTCCTCGAGAAGGGTGCAATAGAAATTGCGCCGCTCGCATACATGAGAGGAAGAACCCTTTCAAATGCGTTTATAATTTTAGATGAGGCGCAGAACACCACAAGAGAGCAGATGAAGATGTTCCTGACGAGGATGGGTGAGAGCAGCAAAATGGTCATCACCGGTGACGTTACGCAGATAGACCTCCCGGAGGGCAAAAAGAGCGGACTTAAGCACGCCGTTTCTATTTTGAAAAATATCGAGGGAGTTGAAACCGTTACCCTCACCCATAAGGACGTTGTTCGCCACGCGCTTGTAATGGAGATAATAAAGGCGTACGACAGATCTGAAAAGGCAGAGGAGCAAAGAAAAAAATAAGGAGATAACCTGCGTTTTACGCGGTTAATAAATAATCACTCTCGGCAGTGCCGAGATAACAAAAGGTAAATTATGTACGTTCAGTCAAAAAAGGTCGCTCCGTGGAGCGTCAAGGATTACGTAAAAGTAATTCTGTGTTTTTTCGTTAATTACGTAATATTGGGTGTGCTGTGTGCACTTGCCACCTTTATAAATAAGGGTATGAGGTGGGAAGCCTTTTCCGGATACTTCCTCTCAGAGCAGGGCAAAAACAACTTTGCGTATCTCATGATCGCACTGTTTTTGCTCATGGTGGTAATATTCCTTTTTTACTATAACGAAAACAGAGATTTTATCAAAAAGCCGAAGAACGTCGTTATGATGTTCCTGATAGTTTTCGTATCACTTATAATCAGCTACTGTGTGGGCATGTGGGGCAGTGTGTACGCAAGGCCTATAGCGCTCTGTGCGTTGCTTACGCTAATGCTTGTAAACAGATCGTCCGCAATATTTATGAATTTTGCTATGTGTATGATAACCTTCCTTATGGATATTTACACAGGCGCGGATTACTTTGGTGAATATCAGAACGCCGAGTTCTCGTCGTTGGTTATAGGCTTTAGTGCAGGTCTTATAGGTATTTATCTCATAAGCGGGATAAAATCCAGAGTAAAGGTGCTGGTTATGGGGCTTGTGATATCAGTGCCCATAATACTCATGACCTTCGTTTTGGAGGGCATGGATTTTAACAGGCTGTATCTTCCCGTGCTTACGGGCATCAGCGCAGGAATGCTTTCGGTTGCCTTACAAATGGTGCTTTTGCCGGCGTTTGAATTTGTGTTCAACGTGCTGACCGATTATAGGTTAAGCGAGATCACCGATCATAAGTATAAGGTAATGAAGAAGCTTATAGAGCTTGCACCCGGAACGTTTAACCACTGCCTTATAGTTTCAAACCTTGCAGAAACCTGTGCCACCGCGATAGGCGAAAGCTCGCAGGTTGCGCGTGCAGCAGCGTATTATCACGATATAGGTAAAATAAGAAATCCCGGCTTTTTCACGGAAAATCAGCAAGGTAAGGACTATCACGAGGATCTCACCCCCGAGCTTTCCGCTCAGATAATCATGAGCCATACCACCGAGGGGGCAAAGATACTTAAAAGATACCGTTTGCCGCAGATTTTGGTGGACGTTGCGCAGGAGCATCAGGGCACAATGCATATCCGTTATTTCTATGCCGAGGCAGTTAAGATGACGGACGGAGAGGTTGATATAAAGAAGTTTTCTTATCCGGGCCCCAAGCCGCAGTCTAAAATCGCCGCTATTATCATGATAGCGGATGCGAGTGAGGCGAAGGTCAGAACGCTTAAGGACAGATCTCACGTTAACGTAGATGCTGCTGTTAAGGAAATTATTGAGGAAAGAATGGATGCAGATCAGTTTTCTGATTGCGATCTTACCATAAGGGATTTGAGTATAATCCGTTCCTCGCTTGTAAACGCACTTGCGGGCGTATATCACGACCGCGTTGAATATCCTAAGCTCAAAATAGGAAAATCTGAAAAGAAGTAAAGGTGAATAATGAAGAAAAAGGGACTTACCGTATTTAGTGAGAAAACCGAATATCTGGATCTGAAAAAGCTATCCGATGCAGTTTATAAAATACTTGGGCAGGAGGATAATCTTTCTGCTGAGTTGGAATTTGTTTCCGAGGAAGAAATAGCAGATCTCAACAGAAGGCTTCGCAAGGTGGATGGCGTTACGGACGTGCTTTCCTTCCCCTCACTTGATAAGGTAAGGGGTAAGGTCATTTATAAAAAGAATTTCCCCTTTGACGTAGACGATGGCGCTGTGTTTATCGGTTCTATAGCGGTGTGCGTGAAGCGTGCGGAGGAGCAGGCTGAAGAGTACGGTCATAGCAGAGAGAGGGAGTTTACCTACCTTGTTTGTCACGGGCTGTTACACCTCTTCGGATACGATCACATGACCGATGAGGACAAGCGTGAAATGCGAGATCTTGAAGACAAAATAATGGCGGAAATCGACGTTTTAAGGGGGTAATTATGAAGTGTGGCACAGTTGCCGTGGTGGGCAGAGCTAACGCGGGTAAGTCTACTCTTATAAACGTTTTGGTGGGTGAAAAGATTGCGATCGTATCGCCCAAGCCTCAAACAACAAGGGAGAGAATACTCGGTATTCTCACCACCGAAAGCTATCAGGTCGTCTTTGAGGATACCCCCGGAATATACAAGGCGGCAAACCGATTAAATGATTTTATGCAGAGGCAGACCGAGCAGGCGGCACGCGAGGTGGATCTCGTTCTGTTTGTGATCGACGGGCACGCCGGCATTAAGGATGAGGACCTTGCAACCCTTGAAAGGTTTGAGAAGGGAAATATTCCCGTGCTCGTGGCATTTACCAAAACTGATATTATGCCTAAAGAGAGGGTGCCGGAGGAGCTGGTTAAGTTTGCAGATCACAAGCTTGCAGGCGTTGTTCCCGTTTCGGCAAGAAGGGGCAGAAACGTTAAGAAGCTGCTCGATGCAATTTTGGAGCTTTTGTCGGAGGGTGATTATATTTTCCCCGAGGACGTGGTCTCGGATAAGTCCGAAAGATTTATGCTTCGCGAGATCGTGCGAGAGAAGCTGCTTTTAAAATTCGATAAGGAGATTCCCCACGGTGTTGCCGTTGTGCTTAACGAGTATTCCATCCGCCCGAGCGGTACGGCGGAGGTGAACGTGGATATCGTTTGCGAAAAACAAAACCACAAGGCGATAATCATTGGCAAGCAGGGCGCTGCACTTAAAGAGGTTAGCACCTTTGCAAGAGAGGGGATGGAGAAATTCCTTGGCAGAAAGGTATTCCTCACCGTTTACGTAAAGGTAAAGGAAAACTGGAGAGATAACCCGTACCTGCTTGGTGAGTATGGTTACAAGGAAGAAAAGTAAATAAAAAACCCCGTAAAACGCGTGTTTTACGGGGTTTAAGTTTTTATGGTATTATTTTGTACCGAAAATACGGTCGCCTGCGTCACCGAAGGCAGAGATGATATAGCCCTTTTCGTTGAGGGGTGCGTCAGCGTAGCAAGCAACGTAGATCTTAACGTCGGGATGAGCCTCGTAAACGCGCTTGATTCCCTCGGGGGATGCGATCATTGCGAGGAACTTAATGTTCTTAAAGCCCCTTTCCTTAACAAATGAGATAGCAGCCGCTGCGCTTCCGCCGGTTGCGAGTGCGGGGTCAACTATTATTGCCTGACCGTCAACCGCATCCATGGGCAGCTTGCAGTAATACTCGCGAGGCTCAAGGGTTTCTTCATCGCGGTAAAGACCGATGTGGCCTATCTTTGCGCTGGGGAAGAGGGCGGTAAGGCCGTCAACCATACCAAGACCTGCGCGGAGGATAGGGATGATTGCTATCTGCTCGTCAACCACGGGCGACATAACCTTTGAAAGGGGAGCCTGAACCTCAATTTCCTTGGTTTTAATATCGCGGAAGGCTTCGTAGCCCATAAGCATAGCAACCTCGCTTACTATTTCGCGGAACTGCTTGGTGTTGGTGTTTACGTCACGAAGCATGGTGATCTTGTGCGCTATAAGCGGATGATCAAAAACCGTTACGTTTTTCATGAATTCTTGCATAGCATTACCTCTTTTGTGTTCTTTTATAATATTGTACTATACACAGAAGAAAAAAACAAGTTATTCGGGCAAAAAAATTGACACCTTTTTTTATAAGTGGTAAAATTATTTTATAAGTTAGGCATTGGAGAGTAAGATGAAGTTTAAAGCACAAATCATGGATGAGCTTGCTATAAGGCGAGCGATGACGCGTATTTCGTTTGAAATTGTGGAAAGGGTAAACGTTGCAAACGCCGTGCTCGTGGGGATAAAAACCCGCGGCGTGCCGCTTGCGGAAGCAATCCGCAGTAACATACAGGGCTCTTCCGGCATTACGTTGCCCCTTTGCGAGCTTGATATCACGCACTTCCGTGACGACGTCAGTTCAGAGGTAAAGGTGTATACGAACAGTCTGTCGCAGCCGATTGAGGGTAAGGACGTTATTCTGGTTGACGACGTGCTGTTTACCGGCAGAACCACTCGCGCGGCAATAGAGGCTGTTATGGCGGCGGGGCGTGCAAACAGCGTGAGGCTTGCCGTGCTTGTTGATAGGGGGCACCGCGAGCTACCCATCCGTGCAGATTTCGTGGGCAAGAACGTTCCTACCTCTACGAGGGAGGAGATAGTTGTTCATCTCGCGCAGACGGACGGGGAAACCGGCGTATCTATTTACGAGAAGGAATAGCGCGTTTTTTGCGCGAAAAAGGGCACTAATAAAACAATCCTTT
>JAFVXM010000064.1 GCA_017501205.1 Clostridia bacterium | reverse complement strand
CAGCTTGTAATAAAGCAAAAGAACCACCTCACGAACATACTTACACGAAAACTGTAACAAGTGCGACTTGCGTGCAAGAAGGATTTACAACTTACACTTGTGAGTGTGGCGACACCTACAAAGGCACCGAAACGACACCTAAAATTCCTCATAGCGGCTATGAAAAATGCAGTGTTTGCAATTTTGATTTTTTTGAAGGATTAAAAAGCATAATAATTGAAAACGGTAGACCCGGTGGCTCTGCTGGCGTTACTGTGTACGATGGCAAAGTTACAATCGATGGAAATGATTCTATGACAACATATGTTTCCTACGATCGTGGTAATGAAGAAATTCAAGTAATGAGCATTTATGAAATGGCTGGCGGATTTCTTGGAGACTTAGTTTTCATCCTGACTATACCGCACCCAACAAACGGTGACGCTCTTAAAGACTGTGAATACGCTTACATCTTTGGAAACGATAATGCGACCGCTGTAGGAGTGCTAAACGCTAGAACATTTTCAAAATATACAAATTCACTAACAGAGACTGCAAGCAGTGGATTTAATAAAAACACAATGAGTTCCACAAGATCTTCAATTGCATTCTTGGCTCAATATGCAATAAAAGATGCTTTTATTCCGTTGCTTGAACTTAGCACAAACGGATTGACAAAAGAAAATTTTGGTTTTGTCAATTTCTAAACAGTAAACAAACAAGCCCCGTATTTGCGTGAAATACGGGGCTTTTGTTATTTTTAAATTTTAATTACTTGGTTGCGAGAACCTTTTTGAGCTTTGCGAATCTGGGAAGGCTATCTACCTTGGGTGCTTCGGTTTCGCCCTGAATTAAGGGGAGAGCATATGCTACGTAATCATCGGAAAGTCCGGTGCCGTTATTGATGATCCACTCTGCGGGAACGGTCTTTTCGGTGTTAGCTGCAAGCTCCAAGGGAAGAAGCTTATACTCGATCTCGTAAGCGTCGCCTGCCTTTCTTTCGTAGCAAACCATCTTATCGGTTTCGCCTGAAACAGCTGCTTTTACAGCCTCGCGACCTGCGCGGAAGGTTTCTTCAACGTCGGTTTTGGATGCGAGGTGTGCTGCACAACGCTGCATGAGAGAGAACTCTATGCCGCGTACCTTAAGACCGGTTTTCTCCTTGATAATACCGGAGAGAAGGTTGCAAACGCCGCCGAGCTGTGCGTGGCCGAAGAGATCGGTTGCGGAAGCCTTAAAGTCACCAACATATTTGCCGTCAGCAAACTTGATGCCCTCGGAAACAACAGCGATACACTTGTTGTTATTTTTAGCGCAAACGTCCTTAACGTCGTTTACGAATTTATCCATATCAAAGGGTACCTCGGGGAGATAGATGAGGTCAGCGCCAAGGCCCTTAGCGTTTGCAAGAGCTGCAGCAGCGGTGAGCCAGCCTGCGTTTCTACCCATAACCTCGATGATACAAACCAGACCGGTATCGTAAACCTTTGCGTCAAGGTTAACTTCCATAACGGTGGTAGCAACGTACTTTGCAGCAGAGCCGTAGCCGGGGCAGTGATCGGTGCCGAAGAGGTCGTTATCGATGGTCTTGGGAACGCCGATTACGTTGCAATCCCAACCGGATGACGCCATGTACTTGGAGATCTTGTTGCAGGTATCCATACTGTCGTTGCCGCCGTTATAGAAGAAATAACGGATGTCATACTTTTTGAAAACCTCTAAAAGTCTCTTATAATCGGTATCGTCAACGGATGCGTCCTTAAGCTTATAGCGAACGGAGCCGAGTGCGGACGAGGGAGTGTACTTGAGAAGCTCAAGCTCTGCCATATCCTCCTGCCCCATATCGTAGAAAGCTTCGGTAAGAATACCCTTAATGCCGTGTGCAGCACCGTAAACCTTGGTGATGTTTTCCTGCGAAAGGGCTTCGATAAATACGCCTGCGGCACTTGCGTTAATAACTGAAGTGGGACCGCCGGACTGTGCAAACATACATGCGCCTTTAAGATTTTTCATATTGTAAAACTCCTAAGATATTTATTTTTTTATTGATTCCCCTGCGTTTTACGGGGTTTTTTAAAGTGAAAGAATATGTGCCACCGAATAAAGCTCCTCGTTAAAGCGCTTGGGCATTGCAAGGGCTTCGTCGATAGGATCGGCAATTATCTGTTTGTTTCTGATACCGATGAGGCGAGAGTCAGACTCCTCACAAAGCAGATCAACAGCCTTTACCGCCATGCGTGCAGCGAGAACGCGATCTGCCATATTTGGCGAACCGCCGCGCTGGATGTGACCGAGTGTGGTGGTTTTTACGCTTATGCCCGTTTTCTCCTTTATGCGGGCAACTATCTCTTCCTTGTTACCTGCACCCTCGGCAAGAATAATCATGTTAGAGGTTTTTCCCCTCTTCTGACTGGATTTGATATCCCTGCATATAGCGTCTATATCGTAAGGCACCTCGGGCACGATAACGTACTCCGCACCGCCTGCAATGCCGGCGTAAAGCGCGATATCTCCACAGCCCCTGCCCATAACCTCAAGAAGGCTTACACGGTCATGACTGCCCATAGTATCACGCAGACTGTTTATAGCCCAGATGGTGGTGTTGACTGCGGTATCGAAGCCGAGAGTGTAATCGGTGTAGTTAAGATCGTTATCAATGGTACCGGGTATGCCCATGACCTTTACGCCAAACTCATCTGAAAGCGCCTTTGCGCCGCGGAAGGAACCGTCACCGCCGATAACGACAAGGCCGGTTATATTGTAAGCTGCCAACGTTTCGTGCGCCAGCCTTCTGCCCTCTATCTCAGTAAACTGCGGACAGCGTGAGGTTTTAAGCATCGTTCCGCCCTTGTGGATGGTATCGGAAACGGATCTTGAGTTAAATCTTGAAATATCACCGTTGATGAGGCCGGTGTAGCCCCTTTCAACGCCGTACACGTCAAGCCCTTTATACAGGGCGTAACGAACGGTGGCACGAATTGCCGCGTTCATTCCCGGCGCATCACCGCCGCTTGTAAGCACTGCTATCTTTTTCATGCGCAAAATTTCTCCTGTTGCCTTGCTTATATTACTTTTAAAAAAAGTAATCCGCGTTTCTCTCTATTATATATTATAACAAATAAAAACGCAAATTCATAGTAATTTATGTGCAATTTTTATAATATTTTTTTGTACTTTTTGATACAAAGCCTTTTTTCTTTCCGTTTTTTTTTAGCGTTCTCATCTTATTGACACTGCAATATTATGAGGACAAGCTTGAATACGTCTTACTAAAACAACATCAGCAATTAAAGACCGTGAAAAACTGCTTGGTTTTCTTTGCCACTTACTATTATCTCCATTGTTCTTGCTTTTATTTTTGGCATCTCAGCATAATTTCAACACATAAAAACCCCGTAAAACACGCGTTTTACGGGGTTTTTGCTTTTTACTATTCTGTGCGCAGCGCTATTACCGGATCCTTTTTAGCGGCAAAGCCCGAGGGTATTATACCTGCAATTAAGGTGAGCACCACGCTTATTACGATAAGGCCGATCGCACCCCACCACGGGATTGCAGCGATGCCATAAAGCCCTGCAAGCGACTGCAATATGAGGTTGATGGGAATATCTATAAGGAATGCTATACCCACACCGAACACGCCTGCAACAAAGCCGACAATGAGAGTTTCCGCATTGAACACGCGTGATATATCGCGCTTGCTTGCGCCGATACTGCGGAGAATACCGATCTCCTTTGTGCGCTCCAACACGGAAATATAGGTGATTACGCCGATCATTATGGAAGAAACGATTAGCGAAATTGAAACGAAGCCGATGAGCACGTAGCTTATCGCGTTTATTATAATACTGATAGACGACATCATTATTCCGATATAATCGGTGTAGCTTATGATGTTTTCATCCTTGCCCTCTGCTTTTGCAGCGGCGTTATACGAATCGATCCAAGCGATGATTTCATCCTTGCTTTCAAAATCCACGGCGTAGATGCTGATGGTTTTGGGGTTATCCTTCTCCACGTAGCCGAGCTTTCTCATATTGCTCTCGTAGGACGCACTCTCCGCCACACCAAGGTAATTTTTGAACTGATCTATGACGGCCTTTTCTGCATCGGACTGATTTTTACCCTTTAATACGTAGTAATTTACAAGCGCCTGCGTCATAAGCGATGCCTGCGTATCGGTCACGTCCGGCAAAGCGCTCATGAAATATTTATCCACCATAGACAGAGTATACTGTGCATTTGCATCCGCCTCAAACGGGAGGCCGCTGAACACGTCGCGATCGGGCACGTTAAACTGCCT
>JAFVXM010000063.1 GCA_017501205.1 Clostridia bacterium | reverse complement strand
GGTAAAAAAAGAGCTTACAGCTATGGACAATAAAAAAACTCCTATGTTAAAATGAAAGTGGCTACCAACCGCAATCAAGAAAACATAGGAGGTGTCCAATGGACGAATTAAGTTTAACACATTGTAAGTTTGAATGCAAGTATCACGTGGTCTTTGCTCCAAAATTTCGTAGGCAAATAATATACGGAAAAATTAAAGGAGAAATTGGGAAAATACTACGAAAGCTGTGCGAATACAAAGGTATAGAAATTTTGGAAGCAGAAGCATGTCTTGATCATATACATATGTTGATAGTAATACCACCGAAGTATAGTGTATCGCAAATAATGGGATATTTGAAAGGGAAAAGTAGCCTGATGATATTTGATAAGTTTGCAAATTTAAAATACAAATATGGAAATAGGCATTTTTGGTGTAAAGGGTATTACGTAAGTACAGTGGGTAGAAATGAAAAGAAGATAAAGGAATATATACAAAATCAGTTGCAAGAAGATATGGCATTAGACCAAATAAGCATGAAAGAGTATATAGACCCGTTTAGCGAAAATATGTAAGCAAGTAAAAAAGAAAAAGGCTGCTTTAGCAGCAGCCTGAAAAAGATTGCGGTTGGCCGTATTATTCACCATGCGAATAGCATTGCCAGTATCATGCCCTTATAGGGCTAGTGCAAACTACGCGTTTTACGCGTAGTTATGATCTGTTCAATTAAAATCTTGAGATAAATGGTTGTGGACGAATTTTTTTTATTTAAAATCATAAAATTGGGATTTTTGCAAGGTAGTTAACGTCCTTTCTGTCAGCAGCGTCGCCCTCTGCCAGAACAAACAGCTTTTTGTAAATTATGCCGCCTGCCTTTTCAACAAGCGCTTCAAGCCCCAAAAGGCTTGCGCCGGTAGAAACAACGTCGTCAACGATGCCAACCTTTTTGCCCTTGATAAGCTCTGCATCGTGCCTCGAAAGGTAAAGGCGTTGCTCCTTGCCCGTAGTGATCGAGGACTGAATAACAATCTCAATGCCGTCCTGCATATAAAGCTTTTTGCTCTTGCGCGCAACGGCGTAATAGGGGTGGCCAAGCTCCCTTGCAACAACGTGCGTGAGCTGAAGCCCCTTTGACTCCGCCGTGATAAGAACCTCGCAATCGGTGGCGAGCTTTGCAAGCTCCTTTCCGCAATGCTCGGTCATGGGTGAGTTTCCGTGAAGATTAAAAAAGCAAATTTTAATGCCGCCGGGTAGGGGCAAAATGGGCAGATCGTGGGTGTAGCCCTTTATGTCAAGGGTGTAAAATTCCTGCATGGTATCTCTCCTGAATAAATATTAGCCGGCATATCTTGCCAAGCCTTTCATCTGTATTTATTATAGCACTTCCTTTTTGAATTGTAAATTGTTTTGCCGCTTTTTCAGAATTATGCGTCAAGCGGCGGCATATAATTATAGAAAAAAAGTGGAGAGTAAAATGCATTCAAAAAGTAAAGAAGCCGTTTTATCTATGCTGGGTGCAGATGCAAAAGCAGGGCTTAAAAGTGAAGAGATAGCTTTGCGCCGCGCAAAATACGGAACTAACGTGATCGGTAAAACAAAGCGGAAATCGCTGATAATGCGCGTTTTAGAGGCTTTTCTTGATCCGATGCTCTTAATTTTATGTTTTGCGCTCGCAATAACCTTGGGCGTAAATATCGGCAAGCTTTTAAAAACGGGCGATGGGGATTTTGTAGAGTGCGTGGGGATATTCTGCGCTGTTGTAATTTCGGTAAGCATAACCGTTTGCATGGAAGGGCGAAGCGAACGTGCCTTTGAGCTGCTTAACGAGATAAGCGATAAAGCGCTCGTCAAGGTAATTCGCGATGGCGGCATCAGGCTAATTGCTCAAAGCGAGGTCGTTGTCGGCGACGTTATACTTTTAGAGAGCGGAAACAGAATAGTATCCGATGGCAGGCTTATTGATTCGCACGGGCTTTCGGTTGATGAGAGTGCGCTTACGGGCGAAAGCCTTTCGGTAAATAAAAACGCACAGGCGGTTGTTAAAAGGAGTGCGCCTCTTGCAGAGCGGGTTAACTTTGTGTTTGCGGGCACGGTAGTATCGGCGGGCAGCGGCAGGATGGTAGTTACCGCCGTGGGCGACAGCGCGGAGATTGGCAAAATTGCCGGCGAGCTTCAAAGAAAAAGCAGGATATCCGCGCCGCTCGGCGAAAAGCTCGCGCGCCTCGGAAGGGGTGTAACAGCCGTCGGTGCGGTTGCAGCAGTCACCGTGTTCGTCGTTTCGCTCATCCGTATGCTCGTGTCAGGCACAGCAACCTTTCAATCGGTGCAGGAGCTATTTATCGAAAGTGTTGTGCTTATCGTTGCCGCAGTTCCCGAGGGGTTGCCCACCATAGTTGCACTATCCTTATCCGTAAACGTCGTTAGGCTTGCCCGCGAAAACGTGCTTATCAAAAAGCTTGTTGCGGCGGAAACGGTTGGTTGCGTCAGCGTGATCTGCTCTGATAAAACGGGCACGCTTACCGAGAATAAAATGACGGTAGAGGCAATCCACTCCGCCCCCGCTCTCACTAGATGCGTAAGCCGTGTGATAGAGGAAAATATTGCAGTAAATACCACGGCGGATTTTATGATCGACGGGGACAAACGTGTGATCGTTGGCAGCCCTACCGAAGCTGCTCTCGTCAGATTTTTAACAAAGGGCAATGCCGATGTTCTCGTTAAAATCAGAGGAGATATAGCTGTAGTCGAAAGAGAAGAATTTACGTCTGAAAAAAAGTATATGTCCACTAAAACGCGCAAAAACGGCACTTTTATCACCTATTATAAGGGCGCTCCGGAGAAGATAATCGAGCTTTGCCGCCTAGGCAGAGAGGACGCGGAGAGAATAAGAAAGCGGATGCGGCAGTACGCGCAGTCATCAAGAAGGCTGATAGCCTTTGCTCACGGTGACGATAGCGCCGTTTGCTTTGATGGATTTGCCGCCCTATCCGATCCCGTAAGAGGAGACGTTAAGGCACTTGTCAAGCGGTGTAAAAATGCCGGGATCAAGGTAAAAATGCTCACGGGCGATAACGCCGAAACTGCCTTTGCCATTGCCCGTGAGTGCGGAATTGCCACGTCGAGAAGGGAGGTCGTAAACGCCCACGATACCGAAAGGCTTTCGGATGAGGCTATGCTGAAGCTCCTTAAAGGAACCTCTGTAATAGCAAGAAGCACGCCGCTTGTCAAGCTCCGCGCGGTGAGGCTGCTGATGCAGAACGGCGACGTCGTTGCCGTAACCGGCGACGGCATAAACGATGCACCCGCCATAAAGCAGGCTGATATCGGGATAGCTATGGGCAGC
>JAFVXM010000007.1 GCA_017501205.1 Clostridia bacterium | reverse complement strand
CGAGATCAAGGATCTTCCAGCCCTTCTTTTCAAGGTGCTCAACAACAACCTCTTTTAGCGGAAAACCTGCGAAATCGGCCCCTACTACCAAATATTTATCCTTTACAGTTTTCATGATTTTCTCCTTTTATTTTTTATTGCCGTGAAATGGCAATCATTTTTCTATTATACCAAGACGGTTGAAGAAATAAACGGGCAACGCAGTCCAACCGTGGCAAAGGCTACCTGCGCCGTTAAACGCCTGCCACCCCTCGATGGTTTCCCACGTTGAGGTCGCACCGCCGTCGATCATCACCTTGAAATCTTTCTTCATATCGGCTAAAACGTATTCCGAATAAGCCTCTTTGCTTACCGTAAGAAGAGTTTCGTATCTGAACACCTTCATGCTAAGTGCCGCGGGAATAAGCTCTTCATTTGCGAGTTTTTGCGCGATAAAGGCGGCTTCTTCCTTGGTTGCAAGCCCATTGAGAACGGCTTGGCAGTTGACAAGCTCGGTATAGTCCTTTCTACCCGCGTTCATCGTAAACAGCCCGTCTTCCTTATTAAAGAAGGTCTTTTTTATCACCTCGGAAAGCTCACTCGCAACGCCCACGTAACGGAAGGGCTCACCTGCTGCCGCCGAGATTTTCTCAAGGCTGTTGAGCGCCATAACTGTTAGAATATTTATCATTGCGTCGGGAGCATACTCATCGGGCCTGCCGAGAGTACCGTCCGAGCAAGGTGACCAGTCATAGAAATTCCAGTTTTCCTTGCCGGGGAATTTATAAATAAGGCCATTAACCATATTGTTGATGAAAACCTTTATTACACTGTTTAAAACGGGAAGGACCTCTTTTGCAATAGTAGCATCTCCCGACTGCTCTATGTACTCGTTGACAGCAAGGCAATAATACAGCGCAAACGACGGGATCGTCAGCTGATTGCCACAGGGCGAGCAAATGGGAAGAATACCGTTTACAAGCGGTGCCTTTGCCATAAGCATAAGGTTTGAGCGCACGTACTCGGAATTTCCGCCCTCAAAGGCTTGATAACCAAACAACATCTGATTGCGGGAATCAAAGGCGTAAAAATTTTGCTCTCTCCACGGGCAGTCAACGTAATGCTCCATCATGCAAAGCTCAAGTGTTCTGACGGATAGATCGTACATCTTCCTTTCAAACTCATCACTTATCCTAACAGGCTTTCTCTCTACGGGATAATACTGATTTATAACGCCGAGATAATTTACCTCAATAGGCTCCTCTGCCTCTATCTGAATATACCTAAGGCCGAGCCTCAAGCAATGGTGAGTAAAGCAATTACCCCCCTTTTTCGCAACGTATTCAAAGCTGAAGTCCCTTGTTTCAATCTTCCTTGCAACCTTTCCTTCTTTCAAAAATTCACCGTAAGAAACGATTATTTCATTTGACGGTGACGATGAAACGATATCAAGGCAGGGCACGCCGACACACTCTCTACCGAGATCAAAAACGTAAACCCTACCACCGTTAGAGGACGAAACCTCAACCGACTGCTGCCTATCCCCAAACACAAGCTTCTTGTTCGGGCGCGATAAAAACTCACACGGCTTTTCCACGCACACGCACGGCTCAAAGTCCTCTGCCTTGCCGTTTATCCAACCGTCTTCCTTTTCCGCATTATACTTAAAGGATAGACCAAGCTGCACGGTTATTTCCTTTAAAAGTCCGCTTTGATATGCCCTGCTCTTTCGGCCGAGTGTTTCATCCGAGCTGAATAAGGTTACCTCGCCGTTTTCAATCACCTCAAAGATCAAGCCTGCGCTCGAAGCCTTATAACGCTGTGAATCAGTGCCGAAATACCACACGTGAACTGCAAAGGTATTCTCACCCGCTTTGAGGTATGGCGTTACGTCTAATTGATCGTAAGCCTTATAGTGATCGAACGAAAGATATTGATTGCTGTTGACAAACGCGCCGTTTATATAAAGCTCGTAATCGCTATCACAGGAAAGATTGCAAACAGCCTTTTCTCCCTTCCACGAAAGTGTAGTTAAGAATTCCGCATGCGTATCAGCCGCCTGCTCACCCTTGATCCATATCCAAGAGCTTTTAGTAAAAACGCTCATCCTAATTCTCCTATATGCCTTTATATTTTTATTATACAGCAATGCACCCGTTTGTTCAAGTCTTTTGCATCACTTGGCTGTTATATTTTTCTGCTTTTGTTTAATTTTACGCGATTTAGGCGGTTTTTCTTTCTTCAGCGAGCATTCAAGATGCGCTTTAAGAACACGCCTGTTGCACTATTCTCAACCGTTGCAACCTCTTCGGGCGAACCACAGGCAATCACCCTGCCGCCCTCATCTCCGCCTTCAGGCCCAAGATCTACGATGTAATCAGCAATCTTTATAACATCGAGATTATGCTCTATAACGATGACGGTGTTTCCACCCTCCCTAAGACGTGAAAGGATGTGAATAAGCTTGTTTACGTCGTACGAGTGTAAGCCTGTGGTCGGCTCGTCAAGTATATAGAGCGTTCTGCCTGACGCCCTGCGCGACAGCTCTGTTGCAAGCTTTACCCTTTGAGCCTCGCCGCCCGATAGCGTTGTTGCCGGCTGCCCGAGCTTAATATATCCAAGACCTACGTCCTGTAGGGTTTTTATCTTTGAATATATCCTCGGTATGCTCTCAAAGAAATCAACGGCCTCATCAATAGTCATATCCAAAACGTCGCTGATGCTCTTTCCTTTATATTTAACCTGAAGAGTTTCTCTGTTGTATCTCGCGCCCTTGCAAACCTCACACGGCACGAAAACATCCGGCAAGAAATGCATTTCGATTTTGATTATTCCGTCGCCCGCACAGCGCTCACATCTGCCGCCCGATACGTTAAACGAAAATCTGCCTGCATTGTACCCTCTCTCCTTTGCATCGGGGGTTGAGGCGAAAAGCTCTCTTATGGGCGTAAACGCGCCCGTGTACGTTGCGGGGTTGCTCCTCGGTGTTCTGCCTATGGGGGATTGATCTATTGCAATAATCTTATCAAAATATTCAATACCCTTTATCTCCTTGCAGTTGCCAGGACGGATCTTTACACCGTTCAGCCTTGCTGCGACGGCAGGATATATTACCTCGTTCACGAGCGAGCTTTTACCGCTGCCCGATACACCCGTGACTGCGGTTATAAGACCTACGGGAAAGGATACGTCCACGTTCTTCAGATTGTTTTGATTTGCACCTATTACCTCAAGCGATCTGCCGTCCGGTTTAAACCTTACGCCGGGAATCTCAATTTTTTCTCTTCCCGACAGATAAGCCCCCGTTATCGAACGTTTTTCGGCACAAATCTGTTCCGGAGTACCTACGGCAACGATCTCGCCGCCGTGAATTCCGGCGCGCGGGCCGATATCGACAACAAAGTCCGCAGCGCGCATGGTATCCTCATCGTGCTCAACAACAATAAGCGTGTTTCCAAGATCGCGAAGGTGCGTGAGTGTTTTTAAAAGCTTCTCATTATCACGTTGATGCAAGCCTATACTCGGCTCGTCAAGAATATACAAAACGCCGGTAAGTCCGCTTCCGATCTGCGTAGCAAGACGTATTCTCTGCGCCTCGCCGCCGGACAGAGAGCCCGAGCTTCTTGACAACGAAAGATAGCCAAGACCGACATCCTTCAAGAAATTGAGCCTTGCCTTTATTTCCTTTATGATAAGCTGCGCGATCAGCTTTTCTGTTTCAGTCAAATCAAGGTTGACGATAAAATCGTAAAGATTTACGATTGACATATCGCACACCTCTGATATATTTTTACCGCCAACAGTAACGGCAAGCGCCTCATTCTTCAACCTCTTTCCGTGACAGCTTGAGCAAGGCACCACAGTCATATAACGCTCTATCTCCTGCTTGGTATAGTCACTCGTCGTTTCGCGATAACGTCTTTCAAGGTTGTTTATCACACCCTCAAACGATGACGAGAAGTTACCTTGGAAGGTCCTCGTTGCGTAGTTAATTTCAAGCTTCTCTCCGCCATTGCCGTAAAGAAGTATCTGCATTATATTCTCCGGAAGCTCGCCCACGGGCGTATCGAGACTGAATCCGTACCTCTTTGACAGCGCGGTGAAATACATCTGTGTTGTCCTCGCCGTATCCAAATTCCAGCCGGACACGGTGAGAGCGCCGTCCCTAAGTGATTTTGAGGGATCCTTTATCAAAAGATTTCTGTCTATCCTGTTATTAAAGCCAAGACCGTTACACTCCGGACATGCACCGAACGGATTGTTGAACGAAAACAGCCTGGGCTCTATTTCCTCAATGCTCACGTTACAATCGGGGCAAGAATACCTGGTGGAGTAAAGCGTTCCCTTTTCGTCACAAACGATCTCAACAAGCCCGTCGCTCAGCTTAAGCGAGGTTTCCAAACTATCGGTCAGGCGCTTTTCAATGCCTTTCTTAACGACAAGCCTATCAACGACTACGTTTACAAAATGCTTAACGTTTTTATCAAGCTTTATCTCTTCATCCAAGCTATACACTGCGCCATCCACGTAAACACGCGCATATCCGCTTTTCTTAAAGCCTTCAAATTGCTTTACAAATTCGCCCTTTCTGCCCCTGACGACCGGTGCGGTTACCAGAATTTTACTGCCCTCTGGCATTTCCAAAACCTTATCGGCAATCTGATCAACCGTCTGGCGGTCAATCCTCTTTCCGCAAACGGGACAATGAGGAACGCCTATGCGGGCATACAGCAGCCTGAAATAATCATATATCTCGGTTACCGTACCAACGGTAGATCTCGGATTATGAGACGTTGTTTTTTGATCAATGGATATTGCAGGAGATAAGCCTTCTATAGACTCAACGTCCGGCTTTTCCATAATCCCTAAGAACTGACGGGCGTAACTTGAAAGACTTTCAACGTATCTTCTTTGCCCCTCGGCAAAAATCGTATCGAAGGCAAGCGTGGATTTTCCGCTACCCGATACACCCGTAAACACCACGAGCTTATCGCGTGGGATATCGAGGTTTATATCCTTAAGGTTGTTTTCCTTTGCACCTCTGATTTTTATATATTTGTTTTCTGACATAAAAACACCGTAAACCGCCTAAATCTCACTTTTTAGCGGTTTTTATCATTTTCTTTTTTAGTTGTGAAATAGTATCGCGGATCTCAATGCAGCGCTCAAAATCAAGCTCCTTCGAGGCAATTTTCATGAGTGCCTTGAGTTTTTCTATCTCATCCGGAATATCCTGCGCTTTAATATCCGCAGTCCTGTCTACCTTCCTCGTAATCTCAAGGGTATTGACAACGTCCTTAATAATCGTTTTAGGAATTATACCGTGCTTGCGGTTATACTCCTGCTGAACGGCGCGCCTGCGGTTAGTTTCTGAAATCGCCCTATCCATACTGCCGGTTATCGTATCGGCGTACATTATAACCTTACCTTCTGCATTTCGAGCGGCACGGCCTATAGTTTGCACGAGCGACGTATCGCTTCTCAAAAAGCCTTCCTTGTCCGCATCTAAAATAGCAACCAGCTTAACCTCGGGAAGGTCAAGGCCTTCTCTCAAAAGGTTGATTCCCACAAGCACGTCAAAATCACCGCGTCTCAACCCGTTTATGATATCTATCCTCTCAAGAGTATCTATATCACTGTGCATATACCGCACCTTGATCGAGTTTTCTTTGAGGTATTCAGTGAGGCTTTCCGCCATCCTTTTTGTGAGTGTTGTTACCAAAACACGGCCTTTTTCGCACGTTATTCGCCTAATTTCATTTTGGAGATCGTCGATTTGGTTCTTCGTTGGGCGCACCTCAACCTCGGGATCTACAAGCCCTGTGGGCCTTATGATCTGCTCTACCGTTTGCCCTGCCTGCGATAGCTCATACTCGGCGGGGGTTGCCGAAACACATATCATCTGACCTACCCTTTCATCGAACTCCTCAAACCTCAACGGCCTGTTATCATATGCCGAGTTGAGCCTGAAGCCATAATCGACAAGGTTAGTTTTTCTTGCCCTGTCACCATTATACATTGCTCTTATTTGAGGAAGAGTCATGTGGCTCTCATCTATAAACAAAATGAAATCGTCAGGAAAATAATCAAGGAGCGTGAACGGGGGCTCGCCGGGAGATCTGCCATCAAAATACCTGCTGTAATTCTCGATACCCGAGCAAAATCCTATTTCGTTCATCATCTCTATATCGTAACGGGTGCGCTGACCAAGGCGTTGCGCCTCTATCAGCCTGTTGTTTTCGCGATGCTCGGCCTCTTCCACTGCAAGATCCCGCTCAATACAGGCGATAGCATCCTTCAGCTTCTCGCTGCCAACAGCATAGTGGCTCGCAGGGAAAATTACAGCGTGGCGAAGCTCTGAAACAGTTTTGCCTGTTACAACTTCAATTTCACTTAAACGGTCAATCTCATCGCCAAAAAACTCAACCCTTATCGCAACCTCAGAATTAGATGCGGGAAATATCTCAACCGTATCGCCTCTCACTCTGAACGACGAACGGCCGAAATCTATATCCTTCCTTTCGTACTGTATATCTACCAGACGGCGCATAAGCTCGTCCCTCTCGATCTCCATCCCAGGCCTTAACGATAGGGCTAATCGGTAATATTCCTCGGGCGCACCAAGTCCGTAAATGCAGGATACGGATGCTACAACGATAACGTCACGCCGCTCAGCAAGAGAACACGTTGCGCTATGGCGAAGCTTATCTATTTCGTCATTGATTGAAAGATCCTTCTCTATGTAGGTATCCGTTTGAGGGATATACGCTTCAGGCTGATAGTAATCGTAATAAGAAACGAAATACTCCACCCTATTCTCCGGAAAAAACTCCCTAAACTCATTGCAAAGCTGTGCTGCAAGCGTTTTGTTGTGAGCGATGACGAGTGCAGGCCTGTTCAAATTCTTTATAATATTCGCCATGGTAAAGGTCTTACCGCTGCCCGTCACACCGACGAGGACCTGAGTCCTCAACCCGTCACGTATGCCTTCGGTAAGCTTTTCTATCGCCTGCGGCTGATCACCGGTTGGCTGATATTTGCTTTTTAATACAAATTCTTTCATAAAAACACCTTTTACCTGCGTTATAGGGCACTTATTTCAAAATTGCAAACAGCAATCTGCCGATCGCAAACGTTATAAATGCGCTTAATATCGCTAAAAAAAACCGATACAAAACGTAGCGCCGCGACTGCACGCTTTCCCTTTTATATCCCTTTCCTCTTTCCTTAAGTGAAATACAGTAAACCATTTCACCGTGCCTATCCGACATAACAACGTCAACGTATCCGTCATACTCAAGACACTTCAAAATATCGTTAAGCCTGCTTTCAGATATCTCCGAGTGTCTTGGCACACGACACAAAATATCAGCAGCCGTGGCCAGGCACTTACTTCTTTCCCCACACTTGGATAGCACGGCCTTTAGCACGGTTTTCTCACTTGGGCTAAGCATAAAACAGCAGTCCTCCAATAAAAGAACCGACGAAAGACGCAATTAGCGCAGCCAAAAAAACCGCAATTAGTGCCTTATTTCGCGCAAAAAAGCCTGTTTTTCCAACGACAACAGGCTCATAGTCAATACCCTTTTGCAGAACGGAACAGCAAAATTCCCCATCCTCAAAAAAGCGCAGGTTGATATACCCCCAAGCAGAAAGCCCCGCAAGGGCTTGACCTAACTCCTCTCCGGTCAATTCATTAAGCCCGGCAAACGAAGCAATTTCCTCTGCCGAAGAAACGATATATCCGCCCCGTGGGCTCAATTTTTTTATTGCAGATAAAACTTCCCCCGATTTAAAATCTAACATATGTTTATTTTGAACCAAAGGAAAGCGTTTTAATCAACACCTTAAAAAATCAGTACAATAAAACGGAGATCACGCAGCCAACAAGCACTGCAAAAAGAACGGACAAAATGCACCCAACAACGCCAAGCGTGATTGCACTGCGAGATAATAGCGCATCTCTCTTTCTTATTATTATACCGTCAACAATGCCCATTACCGAGAAGATTATGCCAATACCTGCAAGAACGGACGTGATCAAACCGATTATAGATAGCTTAACACACCTTTCTCTTCTTTTGACAATCTTTTCTTCTGCAAGCATCCTTTCCATTTCAGGATCTTTGACTTTAACCTCTTCCTTTACAGGCTGGACGGCTTCCGCCGCAAGCTCATATACAAGCCTGCCGTTTTCAATTTTTACTTCTTTTACAGGTAACTGCATGTATCATCCTCACCTATGAAAGCTTATATCACACAGACGCTTACAATCACTACCGTTTACCGTAGATAAACGCCCATATGCCATAAGCCTAATAATATATT
>JAFVXM010000062.1 GCA_017501205.1 Clostridia bacterium | reverse complement strand
TTACGAACGTGCTGTACTGCGAGGGAGATACGCTTACCATACCTGCAACGATCGACGGTGTACCCGTTGTTGCAATTGAGCGTTTAACAAAAGATATTGATATAAGAGCAGAGGAAGTAACTCACACATTCCATTCTAATATAAAACACGTTGTGGTAAATGCAAATCTTAGATATTTAGGCGATTGTGCTTTTTATGGGATGAGAAATCTTGAAACGCTGAATCTAAGCCAATCTACGAATTTGGAAGATATATGTGAAAGTGCCTTTACGGAGTGTGTGTCATTAAGGCAAATTACATTTGCAAGCGGAAGTGATTATAGCTTTGCTGACGGATGCTTGATAAAGGATGAAGAGCTGCTTTTTGCTTCAAACGAGTGTGAAAGTATACCGGACAACGTTGACAAAATTGGAGATTTTGTGTTCTTTGGCCGAGAGGATATGGAAATAAGTTGTATCCCCGCAAGGATAAGGTATATCGGAATGGGTGCATTTGCTGAAATGGGTAGTCTTGCAAGCCTAACGTTTGAGAGTGGAATTCTGGAAATAGGAAGCTATGCTTTTTATGATTGCGGAATAACGAGCGTAACTCTGCCAAGCAGCTTGCAAACTGTGGGAGTGCATGCCTTTAATGTGGAAAGTCTTTATGCGTATGGAGATCTGCCGTTTACCGAGAGCATGGAGGACACCTATGGCGTTGGTCAGTATAGTCAGATATCGGGATTGTACGACTGGGAGGATTTTGACGGCTGGGAGATAATAACAGACACAGATGTGGAAACCTTAAGTGAGGGGCTGGCAGAATATTTTGGAGATACTGCAGACGCGCATATTTTGTATTATTCAACAGAAACTATTGGGGATGCTTTGTCTGATATAGAAACAGGTAAATACGTAATATACCTGACGAATGAGGAGGATATAGCATCATTGCCGGAGCAGAGCGAGGAATTGGTATATATGGTTATTACGCCATCCGGATTGCAGGTATTGCCGGAGAATAAAGGGCCGGTAGAAAATATCCTTATGGGTGAGCTTATAGCGATGAAATCACGTGAGGTATTCGGCGAAGAATTCTGGCATAGCACGGCGCAGGCACTTGGTGCTTATCCTCTGTTTATGTTAGGCGAGTACGCCAATAATTACGATATTGCAATGGGTGTTGCAAGGAACTTAAACGTTGATATAATAATGTTTGACAGCATTGAAGATAATTTAGACTATTTTCAAATGCTTGATGATACGGAGTTTAACACGTTTATAGTTATCTCGGACAGTTATGTTAATCTTGGAGACTTTGGAATAGAAAACGCCACGGGAATTCAATTTTTTGATGAAGGGCCGGAAAGCATGTATAATTACGGAATATTCAATTTAGAGTATCCGGTTGCATATATTGTTTCAGATGTTTTATTGTGGTATGAGGGCAATGAGCCAAGGCCTGTTCTTGTGCCGATTGAAAACGACTGTTATTATTGTGTTATAAATATCTCGTTTGATGAAACAGCAATAACGTATACAAGCGTTATGATGACATGGGATGAGTATTGGGAAGAGTATGATAAATACTATGTGGCAAAAGGAATAAAAGAGGAAGTGTAACAATTGTAAAATAACAAAAACCCCGTTTTTGTGAGAAATACGGGGTTTTTTTTGTTTGCTTTATCCGCGGGCGCGCGCGATATAAAAAAAGTAAGGCTAAAATTTTTATGCCGAGGCGTTAAAAGACAGAGCAAAACGGGGTAAAATTGGGTGGGGTTAGTAAAAAATAGGCGTTTTAAAGAAAAAATAAGAAAAAACACTTGATAAAATCGGCAGAGAGGTATATAATTATATATGGCGTTAAGGCGCCTTAAAGATTAAAAAATAATCACAAGGAGATAAATTTCCAATGAACAACGTAACTGAAACCATCAACGCCATAAGAATTTTATCGGCAGAAGCAATTCAGAAAGCGAACTCCGGTCACCCCGGCTTGCCTCTCGGCGCAGCAGATATCGGCTACACTCTGTTTGCTGATTTCCTGAAGTTCAACCCCAAGAACCCCAACTTTGACGATAGAGACCGTTTTGTTCTCTCGGCAGGTCACGGCTCGATGCTTCAGTACGCGCTCCTTCACATTTTTGGTTATGACGTAACGATTGAGGACATCAAGAACTTCCGTCAGCTCGATTCTAAAACCCCCGGCCATCCCGAGTATAAGCACACCCCCGGTGTAGAGACCACTACCGGTCCTCTCGGTCAGGGTATTGCAAACGCCGTTGGTATGGCTATTGCAGAGGCACATCTTGCAGCAACCTTCAATCGTGAGGGATATCCCATCGTTGATCACTACACCTACGCGCTCTGCGGCGACGGCTGTATGCAGGAAGGTATCGAGTACGAGGCAGCTTCTCTTGCAGGCACCTTGAAGCTCGGCAAGCTCATCGTTTTCTATGATGATAACGAGATCACTATCGAAGGCAATACCGACGTTGCGTTTACCGAGGACGTTGCTGCTCGCCACAAGGCACAGGGCTGGCAGGTTATCGACGTAAAGGACGGCAACGATTACGCAGCTATCAAAAAGGCAGTTAAGAAGGCAAAGGCAGAAACTGAAAAGCCCTCGCTCATCATCTGCCACACCACTATCGGCTTTGGCTCACCCCTTGCAGGCACCCACGATTGCCACGGCGCACCCCTCGGAGAAGAGAATCTTGCTAAAACCAAGGAAACCCTCGGTTGGACGGCTGCTCCGTTTGAGCTTCCCGAGTCTGTTAAGTCGGTTGCAAGAAGCTATAAGATCAAGGGCGGCAAGATCGAGAGAGCATGGCAGGCTATGTTCGATGAATACGCTGAAAAGTATCCCGAACTTGCAAAGCAGTACAAGAGCTGGATGGCAAACGAGCTTCCCGATCTCGTAAACAACGAGGAGCTCTGGTCCTTCCCCAAGGCAGATGCAACCCGCGGCTCCAGCTTCACCGTTCTCAACAAGCTCGCTGCACTCGTTCCTAACCTCATCGGCGGCTCCGCTGACCTCGCTCCCTCTAATAAATCCAACATGAAGAGCAGGGAATACCTCTCTGCTGATAACATGGCCGGCTCCAACATCCACTTCGGTATCCGTGAGCACGCTATGGCTGCTATCACCAACGGTATGATCGTTCACGGCGGTCTTCGCTGCTACTGCGCAACCTTCTTTGTATTCTCTGATTACATGAAGAACACAATGCGCCTCTCCACTCTCATGAACATCCCCGCTGTTTATATCCTGACGCATGACTCTATCGGCGTTGGCGAGGACGGCTGCACTCACGAGCCCGTTGAGCATCTCATCGGTCTCCGCTCCATCCCCAACATGAAGGTATTCCGTCCCTGTGACAATAAGGAAACCACCGCGGCTTGGATCGCAGCACTCACCACTCAGTCACCCACCTGCCTCGTGCTTACCCGTCAGACTCTCGCACAGAACGAGGCTTCGGGCGTAAACGCACTCAAGGGCGGCTACATCCTCTCCGATAGCGAGAAGAAGGTTCCCGATTGCGTTCTCATCGCATCCGGTAGCGAGGTTGAGCTTATCGTTAAGGCTCAGGCAGAGCTTAAGGCAAAGGGCGTAGATGCAAGGGTTGTATCCATGCCTTGTATGGAGTTGTTTGAGGCACAGAGCGAAAAGTATAAGGAAAGCGTTATTCCTTCCGCAGTACGCGCACGCGTTTGCGTAGAGGCAGGCTCCGCTTACTCCTGGTACAAGTATGCAGGTCTTGACGGCGCAATCGTATCCATGGATACCTTCGGCGCATTCGCACCTGCAAAGCTCCTCTTCGAAAAGTACGGCTTCACCGTAGAAAACGTAGTTGAGAAGGCACTCAAGGTTTGCAATAAGTAATTAAATAAACCGAATCTTTGCGGCAAGGCGTAAGCTTTGCCGCTTATTTTTTTGTTTTTTATGGCAAAACAAATGGGGAGAGGGTATTTTCTTTTGTGAAAAAAATTTTCACAAAACTTTTTTAAAAATGGGTGGGTGATGAGGCTCGTGTCTTTTTTTGTGCGAACGATAGCCCCGTTTAAGGGGAGTTTTAGGCGGTTTTCACAAACCTATGGCGAAAAATCGCATTTTTCACACAAGAAAACTTTATGATAGTTTTGAGAAAATTGTGTGAAAAAACGCTTTACATTACGCGCGCAATGTGCTATATTGTTCACAGATAAAAAGATTTTGGCTTTATCGGAGAAGTGAAATGATTTTTTACGTAATTTTTGCAGCTGTAGCCGCGCTTTCAATCGGCGCAATGCTCCTCACTAAAGTTTACAAATCAACCAACCCCAAGGTTGAAAAGGCGTCAAGGATACTCGTTATCGTATGGATGAGCATCAGCTTTTTGAACCTCTTTCTTCCCGATGCGTTCGCGATGAGAACGTTTGACGACCGCACGCTTTACCTTGGCGGAGAGAATATCCCGTTTGCGATTTTGCGCTGGTTTAGCGAGGTTTCCATGGTGGTACTCCCGGTTGCCATATTCTTTAAAAAGGATTTCTTTAACAAGATAACGGCGTTTTTCCTGCTCACCGTTTGCATTATGAGCATTGCGTCATATTATAAATATATGGAGTTTTACACCTCTCCCAACGGCGCAGGCATAATGAAGCTTAGGTTTTTCAGTGCGGAAACGCAGGCTTTCTTTATCAATCCCGTATTCAGGGGCATCTATTTTGGCGTTATGAAGTACCTTGAGCTCATGCTCATTGCCTTCGTGAGCCTCCGCTCGCTCGATACGCTTTTGTCCTTTGAGGGCAAGAAGTACGTGCTCAAGCTTCTCGGCGTGTTCGCGCTGGTGCTTTTCTCCATAATTCCTATTTACGTTCCGCAGTATCTCTTTAAGGGCTACTCGCTGGTAGGGGCAGGCAATCTCGATAACTTTGAGATGGGCACCTTCTTCCACATCGTTTGGATAATTCTCGTTATTTTAGAGGGTGTGGGGCTTACGCTGCTTTTCAAAAAGAAATCGTACGAGGATAGATTTATAGTCGTTCTCGTTATGGCGATAGCACTCGTGATGCAGTACAACCAGATGTTTACGGGCATCGGCGAGATAACCGCACACAGAATGCCCTTCCAGCTGTGCAACATGGCACCCCTGTTTATTATGGTTATGCTGCTTACGAAGAACGAGCGCGTTTATCACTTCACGCTGGTAATCAACTCGGTGGGCGCGGTGATAGCAATGGCGCTTTGCGATACCACCCCGTACGGCGTAACCTATATAATGAATATACACTACGTTGCAGAGCACACGAACGTTATACTCGTGCCCGTGCTGTGTGCAACGCTTGGCATCTTCGGCAAGCTTAAAACAAAGGACGTAAAGGACTTTATCATCGGGTTCACCCTGTACTTCCTGTTCATACTGCTGCTTGGCGGCACGTTTACGGGGCTCAAGGAGCTTACCGGCAACGATTACTGGAACTGCAACTACCTATTCATTTTCAACAAAGAAGAAACTATGGGCATCCTCGGCTTCGTGGGCCCCATGTTCGATATGAAGATCAAGCTGTTCAACTTCTTCACTCTCAGCGTTATTCAGTTGGTTGTTTACGTGGTTTTCCTTGCGATATGCACGGGCGTATTCTTCCTGCTTAAGCTGGCGTTGAACAAGAGCAGCGAAAAATACGAAAAAATGCAAATGCAGGTTGAGGTTAATGAGGATTCAAGCAACGGCTAAAACTTTGATAAGCCGCTCTGCAACGAGCGTGCTCAAGATCTTTTTTGAAACCCTCGTTCTTTTCCACCACATGTATAGCCCCAAAACCGAGCTCGGCAACTTTATAAACGGCGTTATCGGGCCGATGGGCGTGGCAGGGTTTATGCTCCTCTCCGGCTTCGGCGTGGGCGTAAGCTTTTTGAAAAAGGGCGATGGGTATCTTAAAAGCCTAACAGGTAAGCGAATACCGCGTATGTATCTGACGGTGGTAATAGCAGACCTGTTTTTCCTCATTCAATTTTATCTTATGGGCAACAGCTTCCCAAGCTTTCTGGCGCTCGCGTCGTCGGTGCTGTACCTGCCGATATTCAGCGGCTCAACCATACTTTCGCGTTGGATCTACTTTATGATGGATCTCGCCATATACTACGTGGCGTTCGTTATCCTTATGTGGCTTTTGCGCAAGCGTGAGGATAGGCTCAAGCAAGCGGCGTTTGCCATGCTTGGGATAGAGGTTATAGTAATTCTCGTTTTAACGGCGATAAGCAATATTACGGGCAGCCACGTTCAGATGAGGGCGTGTGTGATGTTCCCGATAGGGCTTCTCGCGGCAAGGTACGATAAGGCAATATTTAAGCAGGTAAAGAGGTTCAAGTACCTCATATCCGCGGTTTGCTTCTCACTCGCCGTGTTCTTCTGTGTTTACGCCTATTATCATCTGATGGGGGAATACGTCATCTGCGGTCTGTTTGCAACGTCCGTGATTGCCCTTTTTGTGGGTGTGGAGATCAAGAGCAGGCCTTTAGAGGTTGCAAGTGAGCACGTCGTTTACGTTTACCTCTCGCACGAGTTTTTCTTTAAGCTACTGCGCCATCAGATGCCGCACCTTGGCGGAAATAGTATAATGTTCATTTCCGTAATTTGCTCCGTGGCGGTTGCAATAGCCGCTTACCAGATATGCAAGATAAAGCTCAAAAAAATGCCTCCGCTTTTAGGGCAGAGGAAAATGCTTTCCTTAAAGGTGTTGCTTAAAGATATTGCGGTAAAGCCGTCAAAAAAATTAAAAAGGGCAGCAAGCGCAACGCTGTAACTGCTTGAAAAACAATAAAAACCCCGTTTTCTGTGAGAAATACGGGGCTTTTTGTTTGTGGCGTTTTATTAAAGATAACAAATTAGGGAGAGAACAATCCCTCACCGCCCTAGTCGGAGCTACCTTTTTAAGGTGACTGATTTACGTAAATTACAGGCGAGCGCCTAAATTTCTGCTCTTTTGAAGGAGAACGTACGCCTGTGCGGCAATGCCTTCCTCCCTGCCAACGGTGCCTATGCCCTCAAGCGTGGTGCAGGAAATACCAACGTCGCTCTCGCTGACTCCAAGTATGGGGGCGAGGCGGGCCTTCATGGCGTCGGTATATTTTGCAAGCCTTGGCTTTTCTGCCATAATAACGAGCGAAACGTTTTTTACGGAAAGGTTGATCTCCTTGAGTGTGGAAACAACGCTTGCGAGAAGCACGGCGCTGTCCGCATCCTTAAAGCCTAAATCGGTATCGGGGAAGAGGTTGCCTATATCCTTAAGCCCTGCGGCTGAAAGCAATGCGTCCATAAGCGAGTGAATAACACAGTCAGCGTCGCTGTGGCCAAGCAAGCCCTTATCGTGGGGGATAAGCACTCCGCCAAGCACGAGCTTTCTGCCCTCAATAAGGCGGTGCAGATCAAAGCCGGTGCCGCAGTACAGATCGGGGTATTTTTCAAAATCCTCCCTAAATGTCAGCTTAACGTTACTTTTTTCACCCTCAACCATATGTGCGGGCTTTACGAATTTTGCGTAAACGCCGGCGTCGTCGGTAAAGCTGTCCATCTCGGTAACGCGTGAGTACGCCTCGGTTATCTCGCTCAAAAGAAAGGCCTGCGGAGTCTGCACGTTGCAGCAATCGTTGCGGTGCGTTTGAGTTATAAAATCGCCGTCGATCACGCCAACGGTATCAACGGAAGAAACGCAGGCAACGCCGCTTCCAAAGGTCAAAACGCTGTCAAGACAGCGGTTGATAAGCTCCTCCGTAACAAATGGGCGGGCACCGTCGTGTATAATAACGATGTCGCCGTCGCACTCGTTAAGCGCGTTCAGCACCGAAAACGTCCTCGTTTCGCCGCCCGTAACAATGCGGGTGGGGGTGTTGGTCACGCAGGTGAGTATCTTTTTATATTCAGCGTAGTCATCCTTGCTTGCGGTAACGATTATCTCGTCTATCCTCTCGTTGTAATCGAAGGGGAGAAGGGCAAGCTCAAGCACCGTTTTGCCGCCTATTTTTTCAAGCAGCTTGTTCTTATTTAGTTTTGCGCGGCTGCCCTTTCCGGCAGCCGTTATTATTGCCGTGGTTTTCATTATTCTCTCTTTTTCCGTGGTCGGTTTTATAAAAATACGCCGATAATGCGCGAAATAGGGGTTATTTTATCTTAACGCTCAGTGACGTGCTCTCGAGGATAGCGGATGACAGCACGGCTTTTATAGCGTTTATGTAGTGCGCGTAGTCACAAACGGCAAAGGTTTCAGTGGAGGAGTGCATAGCAAGCTGTGCAATTCCAACGTCTGCCGAGCGCACTGACAGCTGTGACGAGCTTATCGCGCCGAGCGTTCCACCGCAGGGCAGATCGGAGCGCATAAAGAAATCCTGCGTGGGCACGCCTGCCGATGAGAGTATGCTCTTTACGATTGCAGAGGACATTGCGTCCGTGGTGTAATTCTGGTTTGCGTGGTGCTTTATAACAACGCCCTCGCCGAGCAAAACCTTGTTTGCGGGGTCTGAAAGTTCGGGGTGGTTGGGGTGTGTAGCGTGTGCGTTATCGCATGATAGCATAAAGGACTTCGCCAGCGCAACCTTAAGCTCCTCCTCGCTATAGCCGAGGGCGGTGTTGATTCTGCTGATCACGTCCTTAAGGAAGGTGGAGCCGGCACCCTGCTTGGTCCTGCTGCCAACCTCCTCGTTGTCGGCAAGGTAGATAACGGGTATAGCCTTGGGCGCACAGCCGATAATAGCCTCAACCGAAGCAAACGCGCTGGTTAAATTATCAACCCTCGGCGCGCAGGCGAGGCTGCTATCAAAGCCAACCAAAAATGGCTCTACACCGCAAACGGCGTAAAGATCGTAATCAATAATGGGCGCACCTGCCTTGCTCTCGCACGCGGCAACGAGCTTTTTACCGTCACCGAGGGCGGAAAGCAGCTGCATATCTATCTGAGGGTTGAGCTTTATGCCGTCGTTTGCGGAGCGGTTAAAGTGGATGGCAACCGAGGGGATAACGAAGCTCTCGTCAAGCTCAATAAGGGTGGACTTAAGTGTGCCGCCCTCGTTCGTTATAACTCTGCCCGCAATTTTAATGGGGATATCGAGCCAGGTATAGTTTAAGCCACCGCCGTATCTCTCAACGCTTATGCGCGTGGTGCCTGCCGAGGGGTTCTCTCCGCAAAGCTTCAGCTTAAGGCAGGGGGAATCGGTATGCGATGCAGCTATAACAAAGGAGTAATCCTCTCCGCCAAGGGCAAAGGCGATTAGCGCGGAGCCCTCTCTCGAAACAAAATATTTCCCGTTTTTATTTAGGTGCCACGGCTGACCCTCCTCAAGCCGAACAAAGCCGTTTGCCGATAAAATTTCCTCGGCATTTGCAACGGCGTGGTAAGCGGTGGGTGAGGTGGATAGCAGTTTAAAAATATTTTCAGTCATAATAATCTCCGTTTGGGCAAAGGCTAACCCTCTGCCGCACGAACATTATAACACACAAGCGGCAAAAAATCAACGGTATGCGTTTTGAAATATATATTATAATTACCCCTCGCTATAAAAGATTGACTTTTAATGTGCGTGTGTGGTAATATAATAGAGTAAAATGAGGATTCTGCGGCTTAAGCAATGGGCACGCAGATAAAAAAACTTATTGCGAGGTAACGATGATAGAGGTAAACGCGGTCTTTACAAAGGAAAGGGTAAAGCAGATGAGCCGCAATAAAACGGTAGGCAACTACGTGTTCTTTCCCACCCTTGCACTCGCGCTCATCGCGGCGGGCATAGCCGTTTTGATAGAGGGCGGCAAGAACAACGTGGTGATTGCTATACTTATGTTTGTGTTTTCACCGCTTTGTATCGTGCTGGGCTTTTGGCTTACGAGGAGCGAGCAGAAGAACAACATACAGTCCTTCGGCGTGGATAAGGGCGACGTTATTATGAACTACGTCTTTTCCGGGCAGGCAATAGCCATAAGCAGAACGGCACTCGGCAAAACGGATAAGGAAACCATTTATATCAAGGAGTTATATAAGGTTAAGCGCACAAAAAAGGCGTTTATGCTGTATATAAATAAGGACGAGTTGTTTTACGTTCCCACCGATTGCTTTGTAAAGGGCACGCCGGATGAGCTTTTCCAGCTTTTTTACGATAGCAAAATAATTTTGGATTATTGAGGTTGAAATGAAAGGAAGAGAGATTTTAAAGTTATGCGTTTACTCGATATTTGCAGGCATCTGCATAGCCTTCTCCGCGCTGCTGTTTCTGTATGCAAGCAGCCTTAGCGATGGCGAGGCCGTATCCAAGGCCATCTGCTCGCTGCTGTTCAGCTTTGGGCTTTTCTTCATAATCGTTATGGAGTACAAGCTGTTCACGGGCATGGTTGCAGGGCTTGCTGATATGAAGCCCAAGCAGTGGTTTGACCTCGTTATATGCTACGTATTCAACACCGTGGGTATTCTGATCATCGTGGTTATATTCAAGCTGTTCAATAACTCCGTTTCAAAGGCTGTGTTTGAAAGGTCTGTAACGGTTATGACGGGCAAGCTTTCAAGCAGTATGCTCGGTTCCTTTTTCTCTGCGGTGTGCTGTGGAATGATGATAACCTTTGCAGTTAAGGCAAACGGCAAGGCGGTAAAGAAGGGGCTTAGCGGAACGCTTTGCATACTTTTCCCCGTGCTGATGTTTATATTTATGGGCTTTGAGCACAGCATTGCCGATCAGGTTTATATCTTCCTTGCCGTTCTCGGCGGGGCGGAGATGGATCCCGTAAGGGTGCTTCTGTTTGCAGCAACGGTTGCGTTCGGTAACGTTGTGGGCGGCGTTTTCTTCCCGGTTCTAAGAAAGATAGCCGAAAAGGTCAAGGGCGAAAAGCAAGCTGAAAAGGCAGAAGAGGTAAAGCCCGAATAACGCGATAAACCGCGAAAAAGGGCACATTTTGATAAAATAAGGATTGATTTCATTTTTTGGAATCAATCTTTTTTTTGTAATTTCGGCAAAGTAAAGCCTTTTTCGCCCTAAAAAGCGTGCTATAATTTTTTAGAGGAAAAAAATATGAGCAGAAAAATTGTCATAACATCCGGCAAGGGCGGCGTGGGTAAAACCACGGTCACGGCAAACCTTGCGTATAGGCTTGCGGCGGCAGGCGAGCGAGTGGTGGCGGTGGATGGCGACCTCGGATTGAATAATCTGGACGTAGCTATGGGCGCAGAGGGTAGCATTGCCTACGATCTTTTCGATTGCATGGACGGCAGATGCAGGGTAAAGCAGGCGCTCGTTCAGAGCCCGTGGCACAAAAATCTGTTTTTGCTCCCTGCAAAATTCGGCAAGAACAGAAGCGGCGACGCGCGCAGTATGTCCGGCGTGATAACCGAGCTTGGCCGCACCTTTGATTACGTGCTTCTGGATTGTCCGGCAGGCATAGACGAGGGCTTTCGCCGCGCCGTAACCTGTGCGGAGGAGGCGCTCGTTGTGATAACGCCGCACGTTTCCGCCATACGCGATGCCGATAAGGTGGTGGGGCTTCTCACCGAGGGCAGAAGCATGGGCGTGGGGCTTGTTGTGAACAAGATGCGCGGTGACCTCGCGGCATCGGGCGACGTGCTTGGCGCAAATGAGATTGCCTCGCTTTTAAAGGTGCGCGTGGCGGGCGTAATCCCCGAGGACGATAGGATCACCGTCGGTCTGTCACTCGCCCTTGGTGGCGGCGGAAGGGCTTTTAAGCTGCTTGCCGATAACGTAAGGAGCGGCAGGGGCAGGCTTTACGATTGCGAGTCGCGCTACACGGGTTTTTTAGGCAGCATCAGGCGCAAGCTCAAGCGAATTTTATGAGAGGTGAAGTATGAGAAAAAAACAGCTTTCAACTGATCTTGCTCGGATAAAAACCGTTATCGAGGGGGATAGGAAAAACGTTTCTTACGACGTTGAAAAAATGCTGAAATACGATTTAATCTGCGTTTTAGGGGGGTATTTTGATACCTGTACGCCGCCCACCATAGAAATAGATACCGCAAAGGGCGGGATCAAGGTGGATATAAGGCTGTTTGCCCGCAGGGTAAAATCGGCAGGTGTTCGCCCAACGAACGCATCTGAAATATATTAAAAGGGCACGCTTTTTTTAGCGTGCGCCTAAAAATGGATGCCCTTTATTTAAAGCTTTTTGCAACCACCTTAATTTCAAGACGAGTACCTTGAAGGGCAACGTCCTTGAGTGCGGCATAGTAGCGATTTTGAGTGCGGTATAGCTTATCGGCTATTTCAAAAACGTCACAGTCGCACGCGCGCGTCATCTCAAACATCTCGCGGTAGGCATCTGAAATCAGCCTTTCGGCATCGCGCAGTATGTTATTCGGCACAACGTAACCGCTAACGAGGCCTGAGGGGGTGGTCGTCACGTCGGTATCGTCAATCTTTGCAACTACCCTGAGGCGCAGATCGAGGGTGGGCCTTCCGTTTATTATCCTAAGCTTCAGCCTTCCCCTGTTTTGCCTGAGTGCTAAAAACACGTTCGCGCTCTTACCATCAAACTCTGTTTGCTTCAGCTCAACGGTTGCCTCTGTAACCTTTCTTCTTGATAGCTGAAGGATCATGGTTTGCGTTTTGTTCAAGCAGCAAACGGGCACGCCTTTAGAGAACAGCAGGGTGGCGGTTGCATCGAAAATTTGCTTTTTTTGTGCGTTTTGCGGGGCTTCTTTGCTTGAAGAAGCCTTTTTTGCGCTCGCGGTAGGGCTGTCGGAGCCCTTTGCTCCGCCCTCACTCTCACCGCTTTTTTCTTCAATGATCTTAACGAGCGGCATCATGGAAAATGCACTTTTGGAGTAGTAGCCCATTGAGAATTCCCTGAGGCTCGTGATGGTCACGGTGGAAGAGCTTTCGCCGTCCTTTTGTAATATTTTGCTGAGCGAAAACGCCGATAGCTCATCGAGTGGCGAGGCTGCGGTAAGCACGTCCTTTGCTTTTTTTTCGGCGGCGCAAAGTCTGGCCGTGTCCTGAAGCTTGACCGTGCGTATGAAGAAGTCAATGCTCTCCATAACGTTGCCGTGCAAAATTCCCTCGCCCAGCACCAGCACGTTGCAGAAGGATAGCTTGGGGTACCATCCCGTCCTCACGCCTATATTTTCAAGCGCCTGCGCCACCGTTTGCCCCTTGCCGGAAACCGTTGTGCCCGGGGTGTTTGCTGCCTGGTCGGATGACTTCGGCACGGCAAGCTGCGCGGTCACCTCAATTTCATCGCCGTCCTTATCAATGCCAAGCGCAACGATGAGTGCGGTTTCTTTTATATCAAGCAGCGAAAAGTCGTTTGAAAGGTACAGCACGAACACCGCCGCAACTATGATCAGCAGAATTTTACTCTTTACAAAGTGGCGCATTTTGGCTCGTCCTCCTCAAAAGCAGGGTGCAGGTCGGCAGGATGTAAACGAGCGCGATCATTGCGGGGATAAAAAATTTTTCAAACAGATCCATAACCGTGCGGAAGCGCATGTGGTATATAGCAACCAGCACGAGGGCGCAAAGATTTAGCGCGAGGGCGGGCACGAGCCGCTTATCTCTGCCAATGGCTTGGGTAAAGCAATCAACCGCCAGCACAAACGGCAAAGATAGCGTCAGCGTTGCGCCTGCCGTTACAAGCAGGGTGGCAACGTAATCAAATCTGCCAACGTTGGATAGTGCTATGGCGTATTTTGTCATCTTGGTAAGGGCATAAATCTGGCGAACGGCAATGTCGCCGTAAATGCAGGTGAACAGCGCGTACATAAAAACGCACACGAAGGCCGCCGCGGCAAAGGACGTGATAACCGATAGCCTGAACCTCTTTTCCGTTTTGATGCGCCCCGCAAAAAACAGCAGCATAAGGGGCTGGCCGTGCCACAGCAATCCGCTGTAAGATGCCTTTAACGTGCGAAATACGGGGTTTTTTAGCATCGGGCGCAGGTAGTACGGCCTTGCGGAGCCGAGAGATAGAAAGGTGATTAAGAGAAAGGCTGAAGCCGTTAAAAAGAAAAGTATCTCGCCCGTTCTCGCCGTGGCGTTTATTCCCTTCAGGCTAAAATAAAAGGAGATGAGGAAGAAGGGCAGAAAGGTCAGCACGGACGGCGCCGTTTCGTAAAGGGTTATTTCGATGAACATTTTATGCTCAAAAACGGGAAGCACGGCAGAGATTGCAAAGTACACGGCGTATAGCATATAAACAGCCCTTGCCACCCATTTGCCAAGGCTTAATTCAAGCACCTCAAAAAAGGTTTTTCCGTTAAACTTTTTTATAACCGCAAGCAGCACGACGAGCAGCATAGCGTCTAAAATAAGGTTTATCGCCCCTGCAAGCCACGCGTCCTGTGCTGCATAATGAGCGTAAACGGTGGGCAAAATCAGTAGCTTGGTGGATGGTATCACGGTCATAAAAAGCAGACAGATTTGTTTTTTCGTAATGGTCATTTTTTACCTCATTTTTCAAATAAGTAGCCTAAATCGCGCATTATTCGGCATTTTTTGGTGGCGAATACCGCCTTTTATTCTTTATTTTTATGCTTTTTGGGCGATAAGCCATCTCGGAGAGAGAGCCGAGATAAAAGGTATCCTTTAAATCTCCGGGCACGAGCGGGGAGAAGGGAGCGAGCACGGGTGTTGAAAAGCTTTCGAGCGAGGAGAGGTATATAACCAGCGCTACGATTGCGAGTATCACCCCGTAAACGCCAACCGCCCCCGCTATAACGAGAAGGGCTATTCTTATTAAGGAGAGCGTTTCAACAAGCTCGGGCACGGTGTATAGGCTGATTGCCGACATGGACATTATGAGTATGGCAGGGGAAGAAACGATGCCTGCGCGCACGGCAGTATCACCGAGGACGAGCGCGCCCACCACGGAAAGAGCCATGCCGGCGTACTTGGGCATGCGGATGCTCGCCTCGTTGAGTATCTCAAAAATCAATAGAATAAAGAACATCTCAAAGCTCGGCGACATGGGTATTCCCTTTATGCTGTTCACTATCGTAAGCAGAAAATTAAGGGGGATAAATTGCAGGTGAAAAAGCTGAGAAGCCACGTAAAACGCAGGTAAAAGCACGGAAACGGTCACGGCGGCAAGGCGGACGAGTCTGGTTGCGTTGGAGCGCAGGGTAGATGCGTAGTAGTCCTCGGGGTTTTGAAAATCCTCAATCAAAAGGTAGGGCACGGTCAGCACGATGGGCGAGCCGTCCACAAGTATTGCAACCCTGCCCTCCATCAGCCTCGCGGCGATAACGTCCGGCTTTTCGGCGGTGTTCACCTGCTTGAAGAGCGACGCCTTTTTCTGGCACATCAGCTTGGCTATATACGAGGAGTCGGGCACGGAGTCTATATCGATTTCGTCAAGCCTCTTCATAACCTCGTCTATCAGCCCGCCGTCGGCAAGCGTTTCAACGTACGCCACCGAAACCGCCGTTTGTGACAGCCTGCCCACCACCGTGTTTTTTATGATGAGGCGAGGTGATTTGATCCTTCTGCGGATAAGCGAGAGGTTTGTTTTTATGCTCTCGTTAAAGCCTTCTCTCGGGCCCTTGATAACCGTTTGCAGGGGCGGCTCGGCAACGGCGCGAAAATCAAACTTTTTAAGATCCACCGAAAAAAAGCCCGAAAGCCCGTCAAACAGCAGGCATGGCTTTCCATCGAGAACGGCAGAGCAAAGCTCGCCTTCGCTCTCGCACGCCTGGGTTGCGGCAAGCTCCACCGCGGATGAAAGTGATTTCACGTTAAACTCCCCGTTAAAGTGCGATAAAGGGCGGATAACGTTTTCAGCAAGCGTTTCCTTATCGGTTATAGAATCCACGTAAACAACCGCCGCGCCTCTCTTTTGCACCTCGAATTCAAAGGTGATAACGTCGTCGCTTTGAAGAATCTTTTTTATGCGTGAAAGCTTTTCGTCAATGCTTTTTGAAGATTTCATAATAACAGTATATTTATTTTTTTGGCAAAAATACGGAAAAGTTTTGACATACCACCGCCCTTTCGTTTATAATAAAAGGCAGAAAAAATCCGCCGAGAAATCAAGGCGGGGGAGATGCAGATATGAAAAAATTTATATCTAAAACGGGGCTGATCAAGCTTTTGCCCGCGTTTATAGCGGTGGTGTTCGTTTTGATCGCGCTGATAGGCTTTGTGCCTAAGCTGGTTGAAAACGCCCAGAACGAAAAGATAGCACGCACGGGCACGCGCACGTTCGGCTATAATTTAGAGTATCACGCCGCGCACGTTATAGATAACGAGCAGTATTTTTATATAACCTTCAATTACCTCGACGGGAGCGGAAAAAAGCAATCGGATAAAACCTCTGCAACCTACACCGAGCTTGAGGCGGTAAAGATCGTTATGTCCAACAGCCTCAAGGTCACTTACACGGCAAAGGGCGCGATCAACAGCGATTTTAACAGAGAAAAGGCGGATAAATTTCCAAAGACCATGGCGCTTGTTTTTGCGGGCATAGGCGTATTTCTGGCGGGCGTTTCGGCTGTTACCGTTTTCAGAAAGAAGAGCGCGCCCACCGTTTTGAAGCACGGCGTTTTGGGAGAGGGCGAGGTCAAGGGCATCGTTGGCGGCATGCACGTTGGCGGCAAGGAGTATTTCCTCGTTAGGGTGACGTACCAAAACCAGAGGGGAGAGGTTGTAAACGGCAACACAGAGTACGACTACGAGAAGGACGTTTATCAAACCTACCGCAAGGGTGACAGGGTTGCCATAAAGTACTACGGCACGTCCGTCGTTATTCTCGGCAAGGCTGACGGCGAGGGTGCTGAAGGCTCCGCGGATGCCGATACAAAAGAGGAAAAGGCACAGGTTGAAGATAAGGCAGAATAATAAAAAGGCTCCCCGCCCTTAAAGCTGTAATAGCCATAGGGATTTAAATTCAAAATAAAAGTGTAGCCCACTATACTTCGCTTTAGGCGAAATGTAGTGGGCTTTATCTTTACCACAGTAATTAAACAAAATAAGTTGTATTTTTAGCCGTGTGGCTAAAAGTGATATGCAAGTTTCTTGCGTTATATTTTGACTTGCAGTCAAAGTTATATTATATTTGCCACAACTTACCCTATGGGTAAATATAACTTTGCGTAGCAAAATATAACTGCTTTAAGCAATATAACTTGCCGATAGGCAAATATAACCAGTGCGTCAGTAATAATCCCTATTACTGACGCACTAAGCTCGGCGAGGGGC
>JAFVXM010000061.1 GCA_017501205.1 Clostridia bacterium | reverse complement strand
CTCTGCCATAATCATCGGTTTTGTAAAGCTGCAAGCTTTCGATAGCTTTTTGAATTCGTTTGTCAATTGCTTGGTCTGCTGTTTCTGCCTTAGCTAAAATTTCGTTTAGCTTTTCAATTTCTGCATAAATAACCTCTGCGGTATTACCTGCGGGCTTGAAAGAGGGGTAAGCCTCGTAAGCTTCTCTAAATACGGCATAAGAGCTTTTTGTGTATTCAGACTCGTTTTCAACAGCGGTTTCAATTTCTGCAACCTTGGCGTTGTAAGCTGCGGCTGCGGCTATCCACTCATCCGAAGGGGTAAAGTTGCTTCCGCCGGCATCCCACTGGCAGCCTGCAAAGGATAGCAGCACTGCGGCTGATAGCGTGGCGGATAATAAACATGAAACAAGTTTTTTCATAGTTAATCTCCTTTAGGTTTGATTTTTATTAAATTATAATCATTTTATCATAAAATTATCATAATGTCAATTACTCGCGCGCAAATATTGTGTGCGGTTAAAAACTAAATTTTAACGGCATTTTTGCTGAAATAATTGACTTTTTAGCTTTATTTAGTATATAATTATATTATACCGATTAAACTTGATAATATACGGGCAGGGGGGACCTTGCCACAGGTAAATAAGCTATCACAAAGGGAAAAGTTATGCAGAGAGGAGCAGGAATTTTAATGCCGGTTTCGGCACTACCTTGTAAATACGGTATCGGCTCGTTTGGCGAGGGTGCCTATATGTTTGTGGATTTTTTAAAGGCGGCGGGGCAGAAGTACTGGCAGGTTTTGCCGCTTGTTCAAACGGGGTTTGGCGATTCGCCATATCAAAGCTGTTCGGATGCCTCGGGCAACCCCTATTTTATTGATATTGAGGTTTTGCACCGCGAGGGGCTTTTAACCAAGCGCGAAATTCAGGCGAATATTGAAAAATCACCCAAAATTGATTATGGCAAGCTTTACGAGATGCGCTATCCGCTACTCCGCAAGGCTTTTAGCCGTTTTGACGTGAAGAAGCCCTCTTTCGTAAGGTTCTGCAAGCAGGGCAAGTTTTACGATTACGCTTGCTTTATGGCGCTTAAGCAGAGGTTTAACACGCCCTTTTACGAGTGGCCCGATGAGTTTAAATATCGCGATCCCGATGCGATTAAACAGTTTGAAAAGGAAAACAAGCAAGAGGTGCTTTTCTGGCAGTTTGTGCAGTATCAGTTTGATAAGCAGTGGACCGCGCTTAAAAAATACGCAAACTCCAAGGGAATCAGCATTATAGGCGATTTGCCCCTTTACGTTGCGCTTGACAGTGTAGACGTGTGGGTGAACCCCTGGCTGTTCCTTTTGGACGTTAATCTTTACCCCGAAAAGGTTGCCGGCGTTCCGCCCGATTATTTCTGTGAGGACGGTCAGCTGTGGGGCAACCCCATTTATAATTATGAGAAGCACGAGGAAGACGGCTTTGCTTGGTGGAAGGAGAGGATCGCACGCGCATCCGCTACCTTTGACTACGTGCGCATTGACCACTTCCGCGGCTTGGACCGCTATTGGGCTGTGCCTGCCGGCAGCGAAAACGCGCGCTACGGTGAGTGGTATTCCGCACCCGGCGCAAAGCTGTTTGAGGGCATTGATGCCTCGGCTGTTATTGCAGAGGATCTCGGCATAATTGACGACGGTGTCGTTTCGCTTTTGCAGCAGACGGGCTTCCCCGGAATGAAGGTTTTGGACTTTGCCTTTGGCGGCGATTTCACCAACCCGTATCTCCCCTGGAACGTTAAGGAAAACTGCATTTATTATACCGGCACGCACGATAACCAAACGGCTATCGGCTTGCTTGAAGGTGCAGACGAGGCTTACCGCGCCGCCATCAATAAACAGGTTGCGGAGTGCTTTGATTACCTTGAAATTTACCGCTCTGTAAGCGGAAAATACGATATTGTAGACGGCTTTATCGATATCGTTTACGCTTCGCGCGCAAACGTTGCTATCGTTCCCATGCACGATGTTTTCGCCTTCTCTAACGATTACCGCATCAACGAGCCGGGCACCGTCGGCAATTGGACGGTTCGCTACCGCCGCAGGCTTTTCACCGAAACGGCTGCATCGCTCCTCAGACGCAAAACCAAGCGTTTTGAGAGATAAGTGCCCTTTTTCGCACAAAAACAGCGGTTTTTGTCGATAACTTTTTGCAATTTTGATAATAATCGGCAGCAAATAAGCATACACTATTTGTATGGAAACGCTTAGAATTACCGATTGCGAAAATAACATTTCTAATATTGTTTATATGTACAGCGGGCTGAGTGAGGTTCTCTCGGGATCAGCCCGCCGTTTTTCTGCCTATAGCGAGGGCTCGCGCTCCGTGCTTGAAATTGATGCTACCGATGACTTTGCCGATTTTATCCGCGCCGAGATAGAGGATAGGATTGCCGATATCATCGCCGTTAATTATAAGTATGCGTGCTTTTCCTCGTCCGTTCACCCTTACGGCCTGACCGACGGCGAGCGTGAGATTTTGCTCTCTGCGCTGATTGCCGCCGATATTGATGACGACAAGCATTACATCAAGCGCAAGATCGCCTCTGAAACGGAGTATTCGGTTGACGGGCTTTTTAACTTTCGCTTGGCGCCTCTAAAGCGTAAGTGGGCGGAGGTTGTGTCGTTTATTCCCAAAACCTTTAATTGCGAGCGTCTTAAGGATTTTATCGCCTTTTTGCTGGAAGAAAAGCGTGGCTACCGCGTTTTTGTGGAGAACGGCAAGGTGTTTGATAAGCATTTCAGGCGGCTGAACAGAGCCTTTCTGACGGGCAGGCAGTACGGCGACGATAAGCTGCTAAACGAGCTTCTTTTGTCCGGCTGCGGCGAGGTGGAGCTTTTGTCGTCCGTTACAGACAGAGAGGATGAGCTTTTGAAGGAATATTTCGGCAGCAAGGTCGTTTTTGGCAAAACTTATTTTTGCTGAATGGCGTTTTGTTGTTAAAATCGGTTGACTTTTGGGTTTTTATAAACTATAATATCATTACGCTAAATGAACGTATGCAGGGACAAGTAGCCTTGATTTTCACTTTCAGAGAGGTGCCGTTTGGTGCGAGGCATCAGTGTGGTCAAACGTGAAACCACCCGTAAAGCAGTTCGGCAGGTGCAGCTAATTGCACGAAAGAGTGGCGCGCTTTTTGCGCGTAATTAAGGTGGAACCGCGGAATTTTTTTCGTCCTTAAATCATTTGATTTAAGGATTTTTTATTTGATAAAAATCAACAAGAGAGGAGATATTATGAACGTTTTATTGAAGGACGGAAGCGTTTTGGAATTGCAGGCGGGCGCAACGTGTGCAGACGCCGCTATGCAGATCAGTGAGGGGCTTTTTAGAAACGCAGTTTGCGCTAAGATCAATGGAGAACTTGTAGATTTATCTGCTACGCTTGAGGAGGGCAACTCGCTTGAGATCGTAACGCTTAGGGATAAAGAGGGGCTTGACGTTTACCGTCACACCTGCTCGCACGTGCTTGCTCAGGCTGTTAAGGCAGTTTTTCCGACCTGCACGCTTGCAATCGGTCCCGTTATCGAAAACGGATTTTACTATGACTTTGATTTTAAAACTCCTATATCGATGGATGACATCTCCAAGATTGAAAACGAGATGAAGAAAATCATCAAGGCGGATTTCAAAATTGAGAGATACGAGCTTTCCAGAGAGGAAGCGATCAAGGCCATGAAGGGCTTTGACGAGCCTTATAAGGTGGAGCTCATCGAGGACCTTCCAGAGGGCGCGCACATTTCCTTCTACAAGCAGGGAAATTTCACCGATCTTTGTCGCGGCCCGCATCTTCCCTCAACCGGCAAGATCAAGGCGTTTAAGCTCACCTCTATAACCGGTGCTTACTGGAGAGGCGATGAGAAGAATAAGATGCTCACCCGTATTTACGGAACTGCTTTTGGCAAAAAGGCAGAGCTTGACGAGTATCTTGAAAAAATGGAAGAGGCTAAGCGCCGCGATCACAACAAGATAGGCCGCGAGCTTGGAATCTTTATGACCGAGGAAACCATCGGTCAGGGATTGCCGCTTCTTATGCCTAAGGGCGCAAAGATAATGCAGATACTCACGAGATTTGTTGAGGACGAGGAGGAACGCCGTGGCTTTATGCTTACCAGAACTCCTTACATGGCAAAGAGCGATCTTTATAAAATATCCGGTCACTGGTATCATTACCGCGATAAAATGTTTGTTCTCGGCGATCCTGAAAAGGCTGACGAGGAAGAGGTTCTCGCTCTTCGCCCGATGACCTGCCCCTTCCAGTATCAAATATATAAAAACGGACTTAGAAGCTATAGAGATCTTCCTTACCGCTTTGCTGAAACCGCACCTCTCTTCAGAAAGGAGGCGAGCGGCGAAATGCACGGTCTTATCCGTGTTCGCCAGTTCACTCTTTCGGACGGACACATCATTTGTACGCCCGAGCAGATAGAGGATGAATTTAAGCGTTGCCTTGACCTCAGCTACTATTTCCTTGAATGCCTTGGCATGAAGGAAGACGTTACCTTCCGCTTCTCCAAGAGAGGTAAGAATAAAGATAAATATATTGACAACGATCAGGCTTGGGATACCACTGAAGCTCTCATGAAAGAGATACTTGACGGTATCGGGTTAGAATACGTTGAGGCTGAGGATGAGGCTGCCTTTTACGGACCTAAGCTTGACGTCCAGGCTCGAAACGTTTACGGAAAAGAGGATACCATCATCACCCTTCAGCTTGACTTTGCTGCCGGCACGAGCTTCGGTATGTACTATATAGACCAGAACGGCGAAAAGCAGATACCGTACGTTATCCACAGAAGCTCTATCGGCTGCTATGAGCGCACGCTTGCTATGTTGATTGAAAAGTATGCAGGTGCGTTCCCCGTATGGCTTGCTCCCGTTCAGGTTAAGGTTCTTAACGTTACGGACAGAAGCCTTGACTACTCCAAGGCGCTTGTAGAGAAGATGAATATGGCAGGCGTAAGGGCAGAGCTCGATTGCAGAAATGAAAAGATAGGCAAGAAGATCCGTGAGGCACAGCTTGAAAAGATTCCTTACATGCTTATTATCGGTGATAAGGAGGTTGAAGAGGGAACGGTTGCTATCCGCTCGAGAAAGGACGGCGACGTCGGTACTATGACTCAGGATGAGTTTATTGCAAAGGTTGTATTTGAAGATAAAACTCATAAGATCGACTAATAAACAGCAATATAAGCGGGCGGCAAGGGATTGCCGCCCGCAATTTATAACCTTTAATATATAGGGCTTGAAAATTTTGATTTAAATTGCAAAAAACGTTTGACAAATGAGTTTTAAAGTGATATTATATTTGAGCAAAGCAGAAGTAGCCCTTCTCACCGCCAGGTAATCTTAAGCGGTTCAATAACTTGTAATTCCTTATAAATAAAGGAGTATTACGGCTTATTGCGGGTTACTTTGCGTAGCCCGCTTGTTTTATTTAAAAAAGGAAGGTATAAAGTTATTAAAGAACAACATCAGATTAACGAAGCTATAAGAGATAAGGAAGTTCGTTTAATCGGTCAAGAAGGGGAACAGTTAGGGATAATCAGCGCGGCAGAGGCACAGCGCATTGCGGATGAAGCAGGGCTTGATCTCGTTAAGATTCAGCCTAATGCACAGCCGCCCGTATGCAAAATTCTCGATTACGGCAAGTATAAATACGATATGCTTAAGAGAGAAAAGGAGCAGAAGAAAAACCAAAAGGTCGTTGAGATTAAGGAAATATGGCTTTCCATGACCATCGATATCGGCGATCTTAACGTTAAGGCAAAGCAGACCGTAAAATTCCTTGCCGGTGGAAACAAGGTAAAGGTTTCCATAAGGCTCAGGGGTAGGCAGAACGCTCACTCAAATCTCGGGCTTGACGTTATGGTTAAGTTCTTTGAGATGCTTGAAGGAAAAGCGGTTATGGATAAAAAACCCGGCTTAGAGGGCCGCACGATTATAATGGTGCTCAGTCCCGCTAAGGCGAATGAAACCAGTAAAAAATAACGGAGGATATAACTATGCCAAAAATGAAATCGCACAGCGGTGCAAAAAAACGCTTCAAGATGACCGGCACCGGTAAGGTAAAAAGAGGCCATCAGGGTAAGAGCCACATTCTTACCAAAAAGGATACTAAGAGAAAGAGAAGATTAAGACAGCAGACTCTCGTTTCCACTGCACAGGAAAAGACTGTTAAGAATCTTATTCCCTACAAGGCTTAATAAGGAGGGCTATTGAATTATGCGTATTAAAAGAGCTGTTAACGCTGTTAAAAAGCGTAGGAAGATAATGAAACTTTCCAAAGGTTACTTTGGAGCAAAGAGCAAGCTTTACAGGGTAGCCCGTCAGGCTGTTATGAAATCCTTGATGTATTCTTACGTCGGCAGAAAGAATAAGAAGAGAGATTTCAGAAAGCTTTGGATCGCAAGAATCAACGCAGGTGCAAGACTTAACGGTACCACCTACTCCAAGTTTATGTGCGGTCTTAAAAACAACGGCATCAACCTCAACAGAAAGGTTCTTGCTGATATGGCAGTAAACGATGCTCAGGGCTTTGCTAAGCTTTGCGAGCTCGCTAAAGCAGGTAAATAAGTTTTATATAATTAGCCTTCTATTTTAGGAGGCTAATTCGCATATTTTAAGACAATGATTATTTCTTCAAGGCAAAACACAAAAATAAAGCGTATTGCCTCTCTTAAAGAAAAAAAGTACCGTCAGGAGCTTGGCTTATTCGTTGTTGAAGGGGTAAAGATGGTTTCAGAGGCCATTGCAGCCGGGATGGATATCGTTTCGGTTGCGGGCGTTCAATCTGCGCTGTCAAGGATTCCCCCGTGCGAGGCAGAGATAATAGAAACGGACGATAAGGTTTTTGAGTATCTTACCGATACAAAAACTCCGCAGGGTGTTCTTGCCGTTATAAGGCTACCTGAAAACAAAAAAGAAAAGCCCGTTTCAAGCTGTGCCGTTTTAGATGGGGTTTCCGATCCCGGCAACCTCGGCACGATAATAAGAACGTGTGCTGCGCTCGGAATAAAGGACGTTTATTTGTGCGGCTGCGCAGATGCGTTTTCCCCAAAAACAATCAGATCGAGCATGAGCGGTATCTATTCTGTTTCCGTTCATTCCTTTGACCGCGAAACTGTTCGTGATTTGGTTTCGGGATGCGAGCTGATCGTCGCTGATATGGGCGGGGAAAATATGTTTTCTATTGACATAGAGAAGCCGTATGCTCTCGTTATAGGTAACGAGGCGAACGGTGTTTCCGATTACTTTAAGAGAGAGAGCAACAGGGTTGTTTCCGTTCCCATGAGCGGCAATATAGAAAGCCTTAACGCGGCGGTATCCTTTGCCGTTATAGCTTACGTGTTTTCTGGGAAAAATATAAAATAATCATGATTTTACGATAAGGAGTTTTTATGTCAGGACATAGCAAATGGGCTAACATTAAAAATAAAAAAGCAAAAACCGATGCTGCAAAGGGTAAGATCTTTACTAAAATAGGTAAGGAAATTGCTGTTGCCGCAAAGGGCGGTGCAGATCCCAACCTCAACTCTAAGCTTGCCGATGTTATTGCAAAGGCAAAGGCTGCAAACATGCCTAACGATAATATCGCAAGGGCAATCAAAAAGGCCGCCGGCGAGGGCGCAAGCGTAAACTACGAAACGCTTGTATACGAGGGCTACGGTATCGGCGGAAGTGCTGTTATCGTTAAAACTCTTACCGATAACAAGAACAGAACGGTTGGCGAGGTAAGGCATCACTTCGATAAGTTTGGCGGATCACTTGGTAACACGGGTAGCGTTTCTTATATGTTTGAGCAGAAGGGCGTTATCGTTGCGGAGAGAACCGTTGATCTTGACGAGGATACCATGATGGAGATCGCGCTTGAGGCAGGTGCGGACGACGTGCTTACCGAGGACGATTGCTACACCGTTTATACCGCTCCGGCAGATTTCTCTGCTGTAAGAAAATTTCTTGAGGCGAAGGGCATCAAGTTTATCGAAGCGGATATTGAGATGGTTCCCAACGATTACATCACTCTTGATGATAAGCAGGTAGAAACCTTCCTTAAGATGATCGATGCGCTTGAGGATAGCGATGACGTTCAGTCCATCTACCACAACGTAATCCTTCCCGAAGAAGAGGACGAGGAATAAAAATTGTATAACACTAAGGCAGGCTGAGCGTCTGCCTTTTTTAAGGAGATTTTGATTATGATTAAAACCGACCTGTACAGACAGAAGATCAAAGAGCTGTCACAAACCCTGCAAGAAGCAGGGTACTCTCTTTGACCTGGATAATCTTAAAATTCAGCTTAAGGAATTAGAGGCAGAGCAGGAAAAGCCGGAGGTTTGGCAGGACCTTGAAAAATCCAAGCAGCTTGCAAGAAAGGTATCTGCGCTTCGTTCTAAAATAGGTGCTTTTGATAAGGCGGAAAAGGCTATAAACGATACGCTTGAGGTTATAGAGCTTGCCGAGGAAGAGAATGATGAGAGCCTCTTTGACGATATTGAAAAGGAGCTCGTTTCTGCAGAAGAGGATATTGAGGAAATGCGTCTTCAAACACTTCTTCGCGGCAAGTACGATTCTCTCAATGCAATTTTGACCTTGCATGCAGGTGCAGGTGGAACCGAGGCTTGTGACTGGGTTTCCATTTTATACAGAATGTATATCAGATATGCCGAGCGTCACGGCTACAAAACTCAAGAGCTCGACCGTCTTGACGGCGATGAGGCCGGAATAAAGAGCGTTTCCTTCCGCATAGAGGGCGAAAACGTTTACGGCTATCTTAAGGCAGAAAAGGGCGTTCACAGGCTCGTCAGAATATCGCCGTTCGACTCGAACGCACGCAGGCACACCTCGTTTGCTTCATTAGAGGTAATGCCCGAAATAGAGGATACCGAGGAGATCAAAATAAACCCCGAGGATCTCAAGGTCGATACCTACCGAAGCTCGGGTGCGGGCGGTCAACACGTTAATAAAACGGAGTCTGCAATAAGAATTACGCACATACCCACGGGTATTATCGTTGCATGTCAAAATGAGCGAAGCCAAATTCAAAACCGTGAGCAGGCAATGAAGATGCTTATGAGTAAGCTCGTTGAAAGAAAGGAAAGCGAGCAGCTCAAGGAGGCCCAGGAAATAAAGGGTGAAATCAAAAAAATTGAGTGGGGCAGTCAGATCCGCAGCTATGTTTTCTGCCCGTATACGATGGTAAAGGATCACAGAACCGGATGCGAAACAGGCAACGTAAATGCAGTGGTCGATGGTGATTTAGACGCCTTTATCGTAGATTATCTCAAAAAATCTTAATGTATAGCGACGCGATAAAGAGCTATCAGCTCAAAGAAAATGCTTTGATTCTCGCCATTGAATCCTCGTGTGATGAAACAGCTGCGTCAATTGTCAGAGGCGGGCGAGAGATACTCTCAAATGAAATTATGTCCTCGTGCAGCGAGCATGTAAAATTTGGCGGCGTTGTTCCTGAAATAGCATCAAGGGCACATACAACCGCAGTTGCAAGGGTTACGGATGCCGCCCTTAACGCCGCAGGGCTTAAGCTTGGCGATATAGATGCGATTGCCGTAACCTATGGTGCGGGGCTTTTAGGTGCGCTTTTAGTTGGCGTTAGCTATGCAAAGACGCTTGCTTACGCACTCGATATACCGCTTGTTCCCGTAAGTCATATCAGGGGGCATATTGCAGCTTGCTATCTTAATAACCCCAACCTTGAACCACCGTTTATAAGCTTGCTTGCAAGTGGCGGACATACGGCAATAATTTACGTCAAATCGTACACCGAGTTTGAGATATTAGGGCAAACGCTTGACGATGCTGTGGGTGAGGCGTTTGATAAGGTTGCAAGGGTGCTTGGTCTTGAGTATCCGGGTGGTCCAAATATCGAAAGGCTTGCCCAAAACGGTGAGCCCACGGTAGTACTTCCCAAGATGTTTAAGGGCGAAAAGACCTTCAATCTTTCTTATAGCGGGCTAAAAACGGCAGTAATAAATTATATGCACAATAATGAGCAGCAGGGAAAAGAGGTGAATAAGGCGGATGTAGCCTGCTCTTTCCAGAGTGCCGCGCTTGACGTGCTGGTTGCAAGGGTTGTTGAGGCAACGAAGCTCAAAGGTGTAAAAACGGTTACTGCGGGTGGAGGAGTGGTTGCAAACGGTTATCTTCGCAATAGGCTTGCCGAGGCTTGCTCCGAAAGGAGAATTAAGCTTTATCTGCCCCAAAAAAGGCTTTGCACCGATAATGCTGCAATGATCGGTGCAGAGGGATATATTCAATATAAAAACGGCAATTTTGCAGGGCTTGACCTAAATGCAAAGGCGTCGGTAGAGCTTTAAAAAAAGCCTTTCCTTTAAACGGAAAGGCTTAAATTTTTTATTCTAAATCAAAAATCGGCGGAACGTCTATTTCGTCTGAAACGTATTTGCCGTTTTTCTTTCTTTGCCTTACGCACTCGGTAAGCAGGTATTCAATCTGCCCGTTTACCGAACGGAAATCGTCTTCTGCCCAGGCGGCGATTGCCGCGTAAAGCTTTGGCGAAAGTCTTAAGGGTACTTGCTTTTTTTGATTATCGTTCATTAGTATAAGCTTCCGGAGTTAACAACCGGCTGGGCGTCGCGGTTGCCGCAAAGAACTACTAATAGGTTAGATACCATTGCGGCCTTTCTCTCTTCGTCCAGCTCAACCGTGTTGTTTTCGGAAAGACGTGCAAGTGCCATTTCAACCATGCTTACAGCACCGTCAACAATCATTTTTCTCGCGTCTATAATGGCAGAAGCCTGCTGGCGCTGAAGCATAACCGCTGCGATTTCGGGTGCGTATGCGAGATAAGTTATCCTTGCTTCAATAATTTCAATGCCCGCTTGGTTAACTCTATCCTGAATTTCTTTGCGGATGCGCTCGGCAACTATCTCGCTGGAGCCTCTTAAGCTGCCCTCGTCTGCAACGCCGTCACCTGTAGTGTCAACGTTGGGTGCAACGTCGTACGGATAAATTCTCACAACGTTACGAAGCGCGCTATCGCATTGAAGGGAGAGGAATTCCTTGTAGTTATCAACGTTAAAAACAGCCTTTGCCGTATCAACAATGCGCCACATAACGGCAATTCCTATTTCAACGGGGTTGCCGAGGCAGTCGTTGACCTTTTGCCTGTTGTTGTTAAGCGTCATGATCTTCAGTGAGATCTTCTTGTTTTCCATAGATGTTGCGCCTTCCACACTGCCGTCCTTTGCTGTTATTGGCTGCTTTGTGGAAACGTCACCGCTTTGGTTAAGCTTCGTTCTTGCTGCGGGATTTACTGCAGAACAGAAGGGATTTACAAAATAAAAGCCCTCGCCCTTAATGGTGCCAACGTATTTGCCGAAGAGGGTGAGAACCAAAGCCTCCTGCGGCTTTAAAACCTTTAATCCGCAAAGCGGTATCCAGCATAAAACCAGTATAACGACAGAAGCCGCAAAAATAGGTGCGCCAATCGGGTTTTCAGCGTCAAGAAGCGGTCCGCCAATCACGCAGCCGGCGATACTTGCTGCCATAAATAAAATAGTAACGATCAAAACAGCCATGCCGTTCTTTTTGTTTGTAAGAATTTTTTCTTGCATAAAATATCTCCTTATGATTGATATTAAAATGATATCATAAAGATTTCGTGCTGTCAACTGATTTTTTAATGGTAGATCAGAAATTTTCAAGCTCAATTAAAGGCGCTTATATATTATGCTATGCGATATGTTTTATTTGTTGATAAGAAAAGGTTGCAAAATGCCGCTGAAAATGTTATACTAATAAAAAAATCACATTTTAAATTGGGTAATTATGGAAAAAATTAAAGTATATGTTCTTGATATATCAAACAGACCGTTCGTTACCTCAAAGCTCGATCTTGTAGAGGAGAAGAGGGCAGAGAATATTTTAAACGGTAAAAACTATTTGCATAGACTGCGCTCCTTCTACGCAGGCTTGCTGCTTCGCCATGCCATGATCTGCGAGGGTATGAATGTCAATGGAAGATTGCCTGTTGAATATAACGATTACGGCAAGCCTTACATAAACGGCGGAAAGAAATTCAGCATAACTCACGCCGGCAATACCGTTATGGTTGCCGTTGCCGATGTAGAGGTCGGTCTTGATGCCGAGATAAAACAGAATAAAATTTATTCCGAGGTATCATCAAAGATTTTGACCGAAAGTGAGGACTTGTGTTACAAGAGTCTTGAGGGCAAGGAGAAAACAGAATATTTCCTTACCAGATGGGTTGCAAAAGAGGGCTACACCAAGCTTCTTGGCGGAGTAATGAACAAGTGCCCGTTTGCCGTTGAGGTTGGTGAAAATGACGTTAACGGCTGCCCGTACATTACTTCTCAAATAAAATACAAAAACCATTTGTATTTTGTATCTGTTGTGTCGAGGCAAAGCTTTGAAACAGAGTTTGTTTATGTTTCCACGCTAAAAACCGCCTAAAACGCACAATAACAGGGGGATTATGGAAAGAAAAAACCAAAGAGACGGGCTTTCTGTGGCAACGCTTAGAAGGATGCCGTCATATTTGAGGTATCTGAAAATACTTAGAAGCCAGGGCGTTAAAAACGTTTCATCCGTTGCTATTGCTACGGAGATCGGTCTTAATCCCGTGCAGGTAAAAAAGGATATATCCTACGCAACCAAGGTTCCGGGCAAGCCTAAAATCGGCTTCGTTGTCGAAGAGCTTATTGATAACATAGAAGATTTTCTCGGATGCTACAATATAAAAGATGCTGTGCTCGTTGGCGTAGGAAAGCTTGGTAGAACGCTACTTTCGTATAATGGCTTTAGCAACTATGGCTTAAACATTGTAGCGGCTTTTGACAGCAATGCGGAGCTATGGGATATTGATGTCAACGGAAAGAAGATTTATCCGATTGAAAAGCTTTCGGATATTATTGTTTCTTCCGGTGCTAAAATGGGTATAATTACAGTGCCTAAAGCTTCCGCCCAAAGCGTTTGCGATATGCTTGTAGGGGCAGGTGTCAAGGGGATTTGGAATTTTGCGGCAACGCATCTTAACGTTCCTGATGACGTAGCGTTAAAAAATGAGGATCTTGCTGCTTCACTCGCAATACTTTCCCAGCAGCTTACAGAGAAATTAAAATCTGAATAATATATTTATTCTAAAGGATGTAATAATGATAAATACAAAAAAATACGTTTACAGCCTTTTCGGTAACTTTAAAAATTTTATAAAGCTCAGGAATATGGCAGGGGAGATACCCTCTGTTGTTGATGCGGAGCTTGATGAAAAGGCAAATACGCTAACACTTATGATCGATGAGCAGGCATCCGAGTACGACGTTTATTGCACGTTAAACGAAATAGCTGAAAGTCTCTCTATCGATATAGACTACGCTGATGATAGCGCCGAAGAAAGAGATGCTTCCGACCAAAGCGCGATCGATCGATCCGATGATCCGCAAACGGATAGCAGTGTGCAGGATGAAGAAGAGGTGCAAGAGGAACAAAAGGCGCCTGTTTTTGAAAAAAAGGTCGTTCCCGATGACCAGAAGCCTTGGAAATCAAGATATATCGGCAATTTTGTAGAGATAGCCATTTCTCTTGTTTTGATACTTGTGGCAACGATATTTAAATTGTCCGGCAACTTTGGTATGATAATGTATCTGCTGGCCTTTGCTGTTGTCGGCTACGAGATCATATGGGACGGCGTAACCGCAGTTCTTAAAAAGAATTACTTCAATTATAATATACCTATCGTTGTCGCAACGGTCATTTCACTGTTTGTCACCTCGTATAGGGAAGCTGCTGTAGTTGCTCTTATATTCGAAACGCTTATCGTTTTAGGTAAGGTTGTAAGGGATGTTGTAGGCTCAAAGATTAAGGAAAGGCTGTACTACAATTATAAGATAATAAAACAGGGTGAGGGCGATGATGAATTTCAGGTCTTTGCTCATGAGGTCAGAGAAGGCGCTGTTGTCACCGTGAAGGAAGGGGAGATCGTTCCGTTTGATTGCACGGTTGAAAGCGGAGAAGCGATATTTGATAGCTTTAATATAACGGGCATCAGCAAAAAAACGGTTAAGACTGTAGGTCAAACTGTTTACGGTGGCGAGCGCGTTACGTCGGGTTTAGCTAACGTCGTTGTGAAAAATACAGTAGAAAAGAGTGTTGCGGGCAAGCTTTATAACAAGCTTACCGAGGACGGTACGGAAACTACCGCAAAGGTTAAAAAGCTTTCTGATAGAATTACCGTGATCAGTTTGCTCGTTGGTGTAATCGTTTGCTTTATCGTTCCCTTGTTTGAAATGTCAACCATCGGCTATGCTGAAGGACTTGCGAAATGGGCGTATGTTGCAATTATGTTGTTTGCGCTTTCAAACTCGTTTGCGGTTACCCTTGCGAGGGAAATTACTGTAATAAGTGGCCTAAATCACGCATTATCGATAAATTCTTTTATTCTATCGCAGGATCAGTTTGAGGATATAGCCCTCGCGGATACGGTAACCTTCGTCGAGCCTAACGCAATCAGTTGTGGCGAGGTTAAAATTTTCAAGGTGAGTGCAGTACCTCAATACAAGGGTAAGCTAACTAAAATTATATCGGCTACGGGCGCCGGCGCAGAGGAGCTAATTAAAGAGAAATTCATAGGCGAAGCAAACGGCCGGGCAGTTGTTGTGGGCGTCTTCAGTGAGATTTGTAAGCTTTGCAATAACGTGAAGGAATCGTCGCTTGAAGGCGAGGTTAGATACGTTGTTGTCGATGGCGAATTCGCCGGTGCAATTTCGATTGTAAAGGGGCTTAAGGCTAATGCGAAGGGTGTTGTCCGTGAGCTTCGCGATGCGAGTGTTAAAGCCGTTATCGCCGCAGAGGGAGATCTTTCCGAGTTTAACGACGTGGCTAATATCGCAACAGTGAAGGAGCTTCATGATGCTACCGTAGAAACGGGCGTTGTGTATGCAGGAGTAAGCGGAGAGCTTTCCGATGCGATTGCAGATATTAAATATTGTAAAGACGTTGAGGCGTTTGATAAGGATTATACCGTCGTCATTACCTCGGATGATGTAAAGCCTGTTGCAAAGCTTGTTAAGCTTGCAAAGAGGCAGGTTAAGAAGAGCAAGCAGAATTTTGTAATTTCACTTGTTATTAAGGCTGTTGCTCTTGCTGTGGGTGTTGTTCTTGCGCTTTTTACGGCAGTACCTTCCTTCTGGATAGCGGTGGCAATAGGCTGCGTTGCAGAT
>JAFVXM010000060.1 GCA_017501205.1 Clostridia bacterium | reverse complement strand
TTGGTCGGATATGCAAGCGGACAATAAATATATCTACCATAAATCTTTAAAAGAACATATCGTAAAGGAATAAGACAATTAAAAAGATTAAAAATTTATTGACAATCGGGCTTGCAAGGGTTAACGATACCACGCAAAAGAGGGCGAAGGTGTGCTTTGTTTTCACGTGGGTTATGGCGGCAGTTGGCGTGATAATGCTTGTTTTAGGCATCATTTTCTCAATGCTTCCCTTTACAGCCTCGGCGACCGCGAAAGGGTTGCCACACGAAAAGACAAGCTGAAAGGGTTTGTCCGTTTTTTTGTTGGCGAGAGGGTGAAAATGCTGTTAAGCTGCGATAAAGGCGCTTTATGTGGGTGTCTTTGAAAATTGTGGCAAGGAAAAAGGTTCGGCAAGGATGCCGAACCATTTTAGCTTTTAAAGCTAATATGGAAGTAATTTAACAAGCGTTTTTATTATCTGCCTCTGCGCTTTATGAGGAAGAATACGAGGTATCCAAGACCGCCGAGACCTATCGTTGAGCCGCCTGCAATACCTGCTATTGCGCCGCCGGAAAGGCCATCGCGCTCAAGCTCTGCACCGCATTCGTCGCAGACGTAGTTTTCGTCGGCATCAACGCAGTCGTTGATCTTTGCTTCGCACTCGTCGCAGGTGTGGTTGCCGTCGCCGTTTGCATCCGCGCAATCGTTGATCTTTGCCTCACACTCATCGCAGGTGTGGTTGCCGTCACCGCTTGCATCCGCGCAATCGTTGATCTTTGCTTCGCACTCATCGCAGGTGTGGTTGCCGTCGCCGTTTGCATCCGCGCAGGCGGTTATGGAGCTTTCATTGCACTTGTCGCAAGCGTGGTCGCCGTCGTTTTCGGCATCGAAGTGCTCTTCCTGAGCATCTACGTTGGAGTAGGTGTAGCTTTCGCCATCGCAGCTGAGAACCTTATAAACGGTTTCGCCCGCGAAGCAGGGGAAGAGGTCAACGCCGAGCTTCTGACCAAACGCCGCACCGAGGTTAAATGCTACCTCTCCGTTTCCAAAGCCCTCATCGCCAACGGTGGAGTTGGTTATTACGCCTTCATACGATCCGCTAATCGAGGACGAGTTGGTAAAGCAGTTTTCAACAGTGCCCATGCGGTCGCTTTCACCGCCGTCGGCTCTGTTATCGCCAACGATACCGCCGCTGCGATTTGCGTTTAGCGTGGTGTTATATACAAAGCAGTTTTTGATTGTGCCCGCATAGTTGCTGCCGGCAATACCGCCCGCAACGAAGTTTTCGGGGGAGATGGTGGAATTGATAACAAAGCAGTTTTCAACGGTGCCGCCAAGTATCTGACCGACGATCGCGCCAACTCTGATATCGGACGCGGAGTTGAGGTCGAATACCATGCCGTCTATGCCGAGGTTTTTAACCGTGCCGCTCAGCGTGCCGAACAGTCCGTAGGATTCTTCTATGCCGCTATTGCCCTTAACGGTGAAGTTTTTAATAACGTGATAGTTTCCGTCAAACGTTCCGGTGTAGCCTTTATCGGGGTAGTTTGTGCCACTCGTGTATTTACTTGCGTAGAACAGGCCGGTGGATGCGATGGGCTTCCATACGCCGCCGCCAAGATCTATATCGCTTGCAAGCATTGCGTTTGCGTTTTTGTTTTGCTCAACGCCGTCCAGCGTGCCGTTTACAAGGCCTGCAAACCAGTAAAGCTCACCTGCGTTATTGATAACGTAAACGCCGTTATCATCCGTTTGAGGAGCAGTGTAGGTTGAGCAGTGAACGCAAATGCCGTTTTCGTATTCGTGTGCATCAAAGCTTTCTGCATTGTTAGAGTAGTAATTAACGTCTGCGCAGCTTACGTAGTAAACGGTTTCTCCGGTGATGGAGATTACATCGGTGTTTACCGTCTGATACCAGGGCTGGGTGCCGTCGGTAACCTCGCTGTTAAGCATATAGCAAGCCTCGCCGCTCAGGATCTGATCGTTCGTAACAACGGTTATTTCAGCAGAGGACGGGGTAGTGCCGTATGCGGATAAGTAGTAGAAGTTTTTAACGGTAACAGTGATATTTGTGCCGGTGTAATTTCTTGCTATCGTGTGGCAAGAGGTCGTTTTGGTGGAGAATTTACCAAAGTTGAAGGAGTTTGTAATGGTGATAACGGTATTGTCTGCCATCCAGCCCACAAATCCTCCGCAGGACGTAGTTTTTTCGCCCTTGATCTCGCCGGTAAATCCAACGCCCGTGAGGGTTACGTTTGCAACGCCTTCAGTTACGCCGATAACGCCGCCGTGGGTGCCGTCACCGTTTACAGAGGATTCGATAACCGTTTCAACCAAAACGTTTTCAATAACGATAGTTCCGGAAGCGCTTGCAACCAAGCCGCCTGCAAACTTACCGCTTGCAACCACGGTGCCCTTAACAACGAGGTTTTTAATGGTTGCGCCATCAACGTATCCAAACGGGGCAACGTACTCTTCACCGCTTACGTACGTGGTGAGGGTGTAGCCGTTACCGTCGAAAATACCGCTGAATTTAGAGTCAACGGTTCCAACCGTCATGTTGCCGAGAGCTTTACTTATCTCGCTTATGTCAAGATCGTTTTTGAGCAAAGCGTTAACTTTATTGTTGCCACTTTGAACGATGTTGACAAAGCTGATGTAATCGTCTAACGTGGAGATGTTGTAGAAGCCGTTTTCGTCTAAATGACAAACGGTGCAGATACCGCCCTCAAAGCTGTGGCCGTTAGGCTCGCCATTGCCGAGGTTGCATACCGAGCATCTTAGCGGGTTAATGCAATCGGCTTCAATAAAATCGCCGTGCTCGGTGTAGAAGGTGCCGTTATCGTTGCAAATATATTCGGTGCCGCCCACGGTTATTGAGGTGGGATGTGTTTTTTCGGGCAGGAATATACAAAGCTTATCGCCAAAGGTATACACTTCAAACAAGCCGTAGTTAACGCCGCTTATCGCCTCAACCTTGCTGTTTTCCGTCCAGCCGTCAAGAGTTATGGGGTAGGCAACGAGTGCGTTGCCGTTTGCATCCACGGCGCTGCCGTCTATAGTGCCTGCGGCGCTTATTGTGCCGCCGGTTATGATAGCATCGCCTTTAATAAAGCCATCGGCACTTTCGTTTAAATTGTTTATTATGGTGCCACCCGTGATTTTAATAACGGTGTTTTCACCGAAGCTGCCTATTCCGTAGGAATTAGATGCTTTGGATAGGGTGATCGTTCCGCCGTTGATGGTTACGCTACAGCTTGCGTCGGGCGACGACGTTCCGCTTCCTATCGGTCTGCAAAGGCTGCTGGTTGCAGAAATAATACCGCCGTTGATGGTTACGCTGCCTGCGTTGGCACTATAGCCGCCGCCAATTGCCGCGCCTGAAACGACCATACCGTTTTTCCCTGCAGAGTTGCCGGAGTCAGCGTTTATTCTGCCGCCGTTTATAATGATGGTTCCTGCATCCGTCTCGTATGCTCCACCTATACCTGCGCCCTGATCGTAGGCCGTTGCAGTTAATGTACCCATAACGGCAGGATCGTTCGACTGTGCGTAAATATATAAGGTGTTGCCTGCGTTTACAATCAAGCCCTTTCTTATGTTAACGTTTGCATCGTTGCCTATTATAAGATGAACCGTTCCGCTAACGGTAAGGCTTCCTACCTTGGTAAACGTGGAGTTCATCAAGTACCAGCCGTCGGTCATTGTGTCGGTACTTTCCGTAACCTCTATGGGCTTTTCAAGAGTTGCCTTAACCTCTTCAACAAGCTTGGTTCCGTCCCAGTACCTGTCTATGTAAGCTACACCCTCAAAGCCACAGTAAATACATATGGAGTTTTCCATTTTCGGATGCTCGCAGATGTGTGAGCACTCGGTACAAACCATGCCTGAAAAGTTATGCAATACCGTTTCTTTCAAGGCGTTGCAGCAGGAGTGCTTTACGTCGTGCATGGCTTTGTCGCTTGCGTTTAACGTGCAGTACGTTTTATTTGAAGCGTGTATATCGGGGTATAGGCTTCTGGTTTCGCCGCACGCACACACCTCGGGAGTGGTGCAGTTGGCGTGGGTGTTATCAAAGGAATGCTCCTCGGTGGAGCTGTAAAATCCGCAGCACTCGTAAACTATATCGTGGTGGGTGGTGCTGCCCTCCTTGGGTACAGGCTTATACGTTGAGCGCGCATCGTGGTAGCAGAGGATGTCGCCGCCGGTATAGTTGGTATACACGGTGCCTGCAACCGTTATGGTGTTTATCTTAACGTTGTTTGCAAGGTAGAAATAAAGCTTATTAGTGTCAGTGATAACAACGTCCTTAATATTATAGGAAGAGCTGTCAGAGAGCGAGATCTTTTCAACTGCCTGGTTGGTGAACGCGCCTGATACAGTTATGGTTCTTGGGTAAACCCTGCGGCTGCCATAGGTGGGCTCGCCGGTTGCGCTTCCGTTGATGGTGCCGCCGGTAACCTTAACCAGGTTGGATATATTCCTGTTTGCGGTTATGGTGCCGCCCGTTACGGTTACGGAGCCGCTCAAGGTATAGGTGTATCCGTTGGCGTTATAAATTCTACCAAAGCCGATAGCGTCGTTTCCGCCTACAGATGCACCGCTGCAGGTAACGTTACCGCCGCTTATGGTTATATCGCCAAAGCTGTGGCTGGCATCTGAGGTTAAGGAGAAATATCCTGCGCCGATATCCGCACCGGCCATGGTTTTTTCACCGTAGTCCTTTGCATAAGCAGTTACGGTACCGCCGGTTATTTCAATTTTAGGAACGTATCCGCAGAATCCTCCGCCTATTGCCGCGCCACCGCCGAGGCCTGGGTCGTAATCGGCCGTCGTAGCTTTTACTATGCCGCCCTCAATGCGTATGCTGCCCGTAGTGCTATTGTATGCACCGCCTATGCCTGCGCCGCCGTGCTGGCCTATTGAGAGTATCGTGCCGCCTTTTATTATAATGTTGCCAAGCGTTCTTGCGGAGGTTGTAGAGCCGTAAGTGCCGCCTGCACCTATGCCTGCGCCGCCCTTGCCAACGGGACCACTGCCGTTAATAAAGGTTGCGGAACCCGTTTTTGCGTTAAGAGTGCCCAAGGTGCTTCCGTCGCCATCGTACGAGGTGATTATAACGGTGGTTCCCTCAGGCACCTCTATGCCGGGTGCGCTGTTACAGCCGTAAAGCTTGTTGTTGCCCACAAGCCTAATGGTAAGGGTAGCGCCGTTTTGCAATCTGATAGCGCCGTATGCGCGCGATTTGGAGCCTATTACGTTCACACCGTCAAGTATCATTTCAACGTCAATGTCGCCCTTAACTACCATTTCGTTCTCGGTATTCTCGCCCGTGCCGTAAACGTAATATTTACCGCTCGAGGTAATGGTTAACCCACCGTCGTTGATGTTATGAACGGTATATCCGTCAGGGGGGGTGATGCTCTGTGCGTTGGCAACGGGCGCATAGTTCAGCCCGGCAAAAGCCAAAACGCCCGCCATCAGCGCAAAGCAAAGTGTTAATAAACAAAGCTTTAAGGATTTTTTCATTTATTTTTCTCCAAAAAATATTTTTCTTTTTTCACGCATTTATTTGCGTTGCAGGTTTTTCTCGCAGACGCAAAGTCCAATAAGCTCCTCGCCCGGCTTAAAGTACTTGCAGTCTACGCAGGTGTCGGTTATATCTCTAACCTTTTCAAAGTTCTCGCACGGGCTCTGTATTGCCGTAACGAAGGGCTCGCCGTTTTCGGTGAAGAGGGGAGCTTTAACGAAATTAGGGAATACCTCAACCGGCTCGGGGAATTTTGAGTAACGGTCGCTGTCCTCATAGTAGCCGTAATAAATTTCAAACGTATTTCCAAACACCGTTATTATTTTATACAGATCGCCCTCTTTTGGGTGACTCTCACGCGCGCTTGCGCTATTATATGGTTTGTTGAGCATTTTTCGATACCTTTTTAAGATTAGGGCTCTGCCGCCAAAGTGATTAACGCCGTGCGCCTGTTTTGCGGAAAAAACCGCAAAAAAAATTGCCATAATTTTTTACATTAAAATTATAGCAAATTTTATTTTGTTTTCCGTGGAAAAATCCTAAGGCTTTTTCGGCAAACATTTTTGCCTGCTTTTCAGTTTTTTTAAGCAAATTTTTTTTCTTTTTAAAGTATAAACGCAAGCTCCTTTTTGCTGAGCAAGCCTGTTTTTGCAAGTATCCTCGTGATGGTGTGTGATACCGTAGATTCCGAGGTGTAAAGCATTTTTGCAATCTCTTTAACCGTAAACCCAAAGGCAGAAAGCTTTGCAATTTCACGCTCCTTGGGGTCTAAATCGTTTGCAACGTATTTGTTCTTAACCTGCCCGGAAAGCCTTGCCCAGCCCACGCTGTACACGTTATATAATGCTTTAACGGCAACCAGTGCGTCCTCGCTTTGCAGGGCAATTCGCTGCTCTAAAAGCTCTCCGAAATGCCGCATATATTCCGTTAAAAAGCCGTACATCTGGTCGGGAAGGGCAAGAGCAACGGCCTTGTCTATATGGTCAATCGCCCTTTCCTTTTGCCCGGAATTATAGTATGCAACCGCGCATGACATACGCAAAAACATCTCCGGAACCACCGTTTTATCGATAACAGCCTGCGAAATCATGGGTTCTATGGTGTTTGGAAGCATCCTCATAAGGGCAAGCCCCTCAACGCCCTCAAGCTTAATCTGCTTGGTTGCTATTGCGTATGCCGCCATGTAAAGGTATTTAACGTAAAAGACCTTTGCCGCGGGGTGGGCATCGCCGGGCAGAGCCTCAAAATTGCCAATTTTAAACCAGTCGGGATAGTCCTTGTTGTCGTAAACAGAGCTGTCGATAATAGCGAGGGCAAGGGATACGAGCTCGCGGTCGTGGTCGTCCTTACAGGGTGCCTCAAACATGTGCTTTTTGGCTTCCTTCCACAAAAAAACGTCCCCTCGCCATATAGCGCACTGGGCAAGAAGCATACCGCCGCCGAGTATGGCGTAAAAGCCGGAATGCGCCTGTAAAAAGTATCTTGCACGTTCGTAAACCTTCTCGATTTCGCCGCGTCTATAATCTATTTGTGCCTGAAAAAGTGCGTGTGCTTCAGGCTGATTTATTAACATTTCTGCACTTTTTTCAGCAGTTCCTGCCTTGTTGTATAGGTTTGTCATATCCAAAAACGGCGATTTTCTCGGCATGGGCAGGTGGGGAGATTCCTCCTTGCGCCTCGCGTTTGGCAGCACCGCTTTTGCAGGTATTTTCCACACAGGACCAAACCTGACGGCTCCTTTTATTCTCCCTTCACTGCAAAGCATTTGCACTCTTCTTGGGCTTACGCCCCATTTTTTTGCGGCTTCACTCACGGTTGTATAGTCCATATCTCATCCTTTTTTTGTTTAACGTCTGCAATTTTTTTAAAAAGCTGTTTTAAGGTTTCGCTTGTGCGAAATAATCTTACGTGCAACACTTCGCTTGTGCGAAGCTTCGTTTGTATTATAATATATTTTTCCGCATTTGTCAATCGGTTTTGAGAAATTATATATTCCTTGAACCGTGGTTAAAAAAATATGAGAGAAGGAGTTTTTTTGTTATATAAAGAGGTGAGATAGGCAATAATATATAAAAATTTAACGGTGGTGGAATATGAGGCAAGGTGCAAGGAGCTTATTTAGGCGTAGCGGTAAGGGTGAGGGGAGGAGATTTCCCGTCAGATATTTGGCGGTTGCCGCAGGCGGGGTGATAGAGGCGGCGGCTATAATTGCGTGTGCCGTGCTTGCCTGCGCGGTGATACCGCATTTTTGGGTGGTTGCGTGGGTGGTGCAGGCCGTATGTGCGGTGCGAATCGTCGCATCGGACGATAACCCCGATTACAAGCTGCCGTGGCTGCTGTTTGTGGTGGCTTTGCCTGTAATAGGAGTTACCCTGTATCTTATGTTTTATTCGCGAAAGCTCAGCCCTGGCTATATAAGGCGAGCATTGTCTCACCAAGGTGAGTACGATTACGATCACTCAATCGCCATCAGTGAGCTTAAAGAGAAGGACGAGGTTGCGTTTAGCCAAGTAAAAATGCTGTGCGAAATATCGGGTAGCCATCTCTTTTCGGGTACGGATATGCAATATTTTCCGCTCGGAGAGGAGCTTTTTGATGGGCTGATAGAGGACGTGCAGCATGCCGAGAGATTTATATTTTTAGAATACTTTATTATTAAAGAGGGCGCGCTTTGGGATAGGCTTTTTGCTGCGCTTTGCTCGAGGGCTGCGGTTGGCGTTGAAGTGCGCCTTCTGTATGACGACGTTGGGTGTATGCCCACGCTGCCAAAGGATTTTGAAGAGAAGCTCGCTATGCACGGCATAACGGCGGTGGCGTTTTCTAAAATAAAAATATGGGCGGATGGCAGGATAAACAACCGCAATCACAGAAAATTAGCCGTGATAGACGGGGCGGTTGCGTACACGGGCGGAGTGAATATCGGTGACGAATACGTTAATATAAAGCCGAGGTTTGGGCACTGGAAGGATGGCGGATTGCGCCTGAAAGGGCCTGCTGTTTGGGAAATTACCCGCCTTTTTCTCACGGATTTCGGGTTAAGCTGTAAAAAAAGTGTAGATTTTATTGGGGAGCTTTACCCCGCTTGCGATAGCGATGCCACGGGCTTTGCCGTTCCGTACGGCGATGGCCCAAAGCCGATTTTCAGGCATAACGTAACCAAGCTGGTGATTCAAAATCTGCTTGCCACGGCAACCAGATACGCCTATTTTACCTCGCCGTATCTCATAATGGATAACGAGCTTTGCAAGAGCTTTGAGAGGGCGGCGATGCGAGGTGTGGACGTGAGGATAGTTTTGCCGTTTGTGCCCGATAAAAAGCTGGTGTTCAGCGTCACGCGGAGCTTTTATCCGAGGCTTACGGCCTGTGGCGTTTCCGTTTACGAGTACACGCCCGGGTTCATGCACGCAAAAAACTGCGTTTGCGATGATAGGTGGGCAATAGTTGGCTCTGCTAATCTTGATTACCGCAGCCTTGCCCATCACTTTGAATGCGGCGTTTTAATTTACGGCGCCGAGTGCGTTAAGGACGTGTTAGCAGATTTTGATCGCATTTTAGAAAAAAGTAAAAAAGTGGCCGAAAACACGCAAAAAACGGGTTTTTTTGAGCGCATAGGCAGAGCGATAGCAAGAATTTTTGCCCCTCTTTTGTAAAAACCCTTGTAATTTAAGTCAATATATTGTATAATAAAAACGTTCCCGAAAGGTCGGCTCCTTATAGGCGAGGATCGCTCTGACGGGTGACGCCGCCATAAAAGAGGTGCGATATGCGAAAGATGTTTTACGTGGGGCAAACCGTATGTTGGCTTGCGCTATGCTTTGTGGCCGTGTTTTACGGCTGGATTTTTAGAGGACGGCAAATGCAGGCTTGGTCAATAATACTGCTCGTGTGTGCAGGGCTTGGCTATTTGGCGTGCCTTGCTGTTGGCGTGCGCTTTGTTCACAACGGCGAGGTTGAGAGGAGTGAAAAGGTGTTGAGCATAATAGCGCTTCTGCCCGTTTACGTTTTGATCGCTTTGCCTGCGCTGTTCATGCTTCTGTTCTTTTCCGATAGAGGAAAGGACGGATTTATCTTCCTCAAAAAGCACGGCTTTAAAAGGCAGAAGGCAGATGGAGAGATAGTTTACAGTAAAGATCAAACGGTTTTAAGGATAAAGAGCGGCGAATCTTATGATATAAGCTTTGATGGAGGCGAGAGCTTTTTGCCCGTTGAGGATACAGAGCTGGGCACGCAGGAGGAGCGCGATGAGCTGGTTGCTGTGAGCTTTAATTATTTGAAAAACGGAAGAAAGGTGACTGCAGAGGTGGACCCCGATGCCGCCTTTGCGGAATTTATTAAACGCTACGTTGCAAATTAACCCCCTATATCACGTAAAAAAACCGTGTTTTTAATAAAGTGCTAAGCTAAGGCGCTTTATTTTTTTTGTGAATTTTTTTGTTGCTTAAGGGATTTCTCCGTTTTGTTTTCTTGAAAAAAACGGGGGGCTGTGATATAATATTACAAGAGGAGAAAAGTTATGTGGCCATATATTGTAATCGGCGTTGCTTCAATAATAGTTTCGTTTATTGTGTCGGTAACGATCGTGGGGTTTGTAAATCCGTTTTATTCAACTAAAAAAACCAGAGCAAAGGCCGGGGATTCTTTGCCTGACGAAGGCGAGTATGCCAAGTATATGGCAACCATAAGAAGGTGGGATGAGGAAGCAGCCGTAACCCCGCATGAGGACGTGAGCATCAAGTCGTTTGACGGGCTTACTCTCAGGGGCAAATATTACGAGCTTTCAAAGGACTCACCCGTAGAGATCATGTTCCACGGCTATCGCGGCAGCGCGAAGAGGGATATGAGTGGCGGCATAAAAAGGGCGTTTGCCGTTGGGCACAGCGTAATTCTGGTGGATCAGCGCGGCTGCGGAAGAAGCGAGGGGCACGTTATCAGCTTTGGCATAAACGAATCGAGAGATTGCCTTGAGTGGATAAAAATGGCAAACGAAAAGTTTGGCACAAAGCGAAAGATAATACTCACAGGTATTTCAATGGGCGCGTCAACCGTGCTAATCACCTCCGGCAAGGAACTGCCTGAAAACGTTGTTGGCGTGCTTGCAGATTGCGGCTTTTCCTCGGCAAAGGCAATAATATATAAGATAGTTAGTGAAATGAAGATTTCACCCAAGATATTTTATCCCTTCGTTAAGCTTGGAGGCATGGTGTTCGGAAGGTTTAACGTTGATGAAACGTCAGCGGTTGAGGCTGTGAAAAACTGCAAGATCCCCGTTCTTTTCGTTCACGGAGAGAAGGACGAGTTCGTGCCCGTGAGTATGGGAGAGCAAAATTTCAACGCGTGTGCGGCACCGAAGAAGAAGTTTGTTGTTATAAAGGGCGCAGGACACGGAGTTGCTTTTCCTGCAGCCCCCGAGGAATACATTGCACAGGTGAAGGAGTTTTTCTCCTACGTGCACGAGGATAACGTATAAAAGCAGAGAGGTTTTATGGATAAGCAGATGCTTGAAGCGTTAAAGGGTATAAAGCAAAGCGATATAAGAGAGCGTCGCTCTGTTATAGTAGAAGAAGAAAAGTGCCCTTTTTCGCACAGAAACGGCAACCGTGTGGACGTTGTTGCCGCGCTTATAAGGCGTGAAAATAAAATAATGATATGCCAGCGCCCCACGTGGAAGGCTCGCGCCCTGCAGTGGGAGTTTGTTGGCGGAAAGGTTGAAAAGGGAGAGGAGCTTGATGAGGCGCTCGTCCGCGAGTGCTACGAGGAGATAGGCGTTTACGTTTCCGTGGGCGACGTTTTTACCGAGGTGGAGCACTGTTATCCCGATATAAGCATACACCTTTATCTGTTCAACTGCACTATTCCCGAGGGCGAGCCGCAGATGAAGGAGCACAACGATATAAGGTGGGTTGAGCCCGCTGAGCTTAAGTGCTTTGAGTTTTGTGCGGCGGACGTGGATATAATAGATAAAATTATTGAGGCTGAAGAGGAAAAAGCGCGATAACCCGCGAAAAAGGTGGCTTATGGGTATTTCTAAAACCGATTTTATGCGCGGTATGCAGTGCAGAAGAATGCTGTGGCTTGATAGAAACAGGCCGGAGAAAAGGGTAATTCCGCCAGAAATTCAGGAAAAGCTTGATAAGGGCAACGAGTTTGGCGACGGTGCGATGGGCATGTTTGGCGAGTACGTTGAGGTTACCGCCCTCAAGGAGGACGGAAGGCTGGATTATAGCCGCATGATAAAGGACACGAAGGCGTATATAGAGAGCGGAGAGAGCGTTATCTGCGAGGCGGCTTTTTCATATTGCGGGCATTACTGCGCGGTTGATATTTTACGCAAAGCTGATAGGGGCTACGAGATATACGAGGTGAAAAACTCCCCCGAGCTTACAGAGCAGCACCTTAAGGACGTGGGCTTTCAGAGGTACGTTGTAACGAGATGCGGCGTTCGTGTTTTGCGCTGCTTTGTAGTTTTGCCGGGTGAGGACGGCGAGGATTATCGCATTGTAAACGTATCGGCCCCCGCAAAGGAATATTCCGAGTGGGTTAGGGATAACGTGTTTGAGCTAAATAAAATAAAGATGCAAAAGCAAGAGGTTTTTGTTGAAACGGGCTTGCAGTGCAGTCAGCCCTACGAGTGCTGGTATTATGAATACTGCCACTCGGAGGAGAACAAAACAAAGGAATAAGTGTCCTATTTCACGCGAAACGGGGCTTGGAGGAATATATAATGAGGTTTAAGGACAATCGGGCCGCAAGCTTTGCTGTGATTGCGGGTGTTTACGCTATGGCTGCGGCGGTGGGCGTGCTATGTTACAGGGTTTTTCCATTTGAGCCATGGCTCAAGCTGTTGCTTGCAGACGTTGTAGCTACGGCTGTAACTTATATTTTCAGCGTAATATTTAAAAACGCATCCGTCTACGATCCCTACTGGAGCGTTCAGCCCATAGTGATAATCGTGGCGTTTGCTATCGGCAGGCAGCTTAACGCGGTGCATATTTTATTGCTGGTGGCGGTTTGCTTCTGGGGAGTAAGGCTTACGGCAAACTGGGCTTACACCTTTAAAAGCCTGAACCATCAGGATTGGCGTTACACAAGCATCAAGCAAAAAACGGGCAGGCTTTATCAGCCCGTCAACTTTTTAGGAATTCATCTTTTCCCCACGCTGGTGGTGTACGCGTGCATTTTGCCTGCGGTTTTCGCCTTCGTTTGCCCGGTGCAGATCAACGTGGGCACGGTGATATTTACAGCTGTATCCCTTGGCGCCGCCGTGCTTCAGGGCGTAGCAGATATTCAGATGCACAAGTACCGCAAAAACCGCAACGGCAATTTTATCAGAAACGGATTGTGGAAATATTCCCGTCACCCCAACTATCTGGGCGAAATTCTTATGTGGTGGGGCGTTGGGTTGGCGTGTGTGTGCGCTATGCCGGATAAGTGGTATTTGCTTGTTGGTGCGCTTGTAAATAACCTGATGTTCCTCTTTGTAAGCGTTCCGCTTGCCGAGGGCAGGCAGGGTAAAAAGGAAGGCTTTGAGGAGTATAAAAAGCAAACGAGGATGTTCCTTCCGATAAAGAAATTTAAAACTCAATAAATTAAAACGCCCCGTATTTCACACAAAATACGGGGTGTTTTTTGATATAAAGAAAAACCACGCGATAGTCGCGTGGTTCAGTAGAGGTTTACCGATGAGCCTTGAAAGAAAAACTCCGATTGTGTATAATGAGAGTATGACCTGCCAGTCAAAAATCAATAACA
>JAFVXM010000059.1 GCA_017501205.1 Clostridia bacterium | reverse complement strand
CCCGTTGCAACCAACGCAAAGCCCGTTCTTATGCCCAAGCAGGGTATAACCGTTGAGCAGTGCATACTTACCAAGTGGCACAAGCAGGTTGGCGATAAGGTTGCAGTTGGCGAGGTTATCTTCAGCTACGAAACCGATAAGGCAGCTTTCGATCAGGAAAGCGAGGTAGAGGGCGAGGTTCTCGCTCACTTCTATAACGAGGGCGACGAGGTTGCAGTTCTCGTTCCCGTATGTGCAGTAGGCTCCATGGGTGACGACGTATCCTGCTTCGCACCCGGTGGCGCGCCCGTAGAGGCAGCACCCGTAGCAGCAGCACCTGTAGCAGCACCCGTAGCAGCACCCGTTGCCGCAGCGCCCGTAGCAGCACCCGTTCAGGATGGCGGTAAGGTATTTGCATCCCCCAGAGCAAAGCGTCTTGCAGAAAAGCTCGGCGTTGCGCTTGAGGCATGCGAGGCTACCGGCCCCAAGGGAAGAATAGTAGAAAAGGACGTACGCACCGCATCTGTAACCGGCGGCAAGGCAGTAGCTCCCAAGGCAGAGGCAGCACCCGTTGCAGCAGCACCCGCGGCAGACGTTCACGCATATACCGAGGAGAAGATGTCCAACATCCGCAAGGCTATTGCAAAGAATATGACCAACAGCCTTTCCACGATGGCACAGCTCACTCACAACACTTCCTTCGATTGCACGAACATTATTGCACTCCGCAATTTCATCAAGGCAAATCAGGAAAAGCTCAATCTCCCGAACATCACGTTCAACGATATTATTATATATGCCGTATCGAGGGTTCTCCTCAAGCACAAGGAGCTTAATGCAAACCTCGTAAACGGCGATACCATGCGCTATTTCTCCTCCGCAAACGTAGGTATTGCGGTAGATACTCCCAAGGGCCTTCTCGTTCCCGTACTCTTCGGTGCAGATAAGATGACTCTTTCCGAAATAGCAGTAAACGCAAAGAAGCTCGCAAAGGACGCACAGGCAGGCACTTTGAAGCCCGACCTCATGTCCGGCGGTTCATTCACCATTTCCAACCTCGGATCACTCGGTATCGAGAGCTTTACTCCCGTCATCAATCCTCCTCAGACGGGTATTCTCGGCGTATGTACCTTTGAAACCAAGGTAAAGGTAAACGAGCGCGGAGATCTCGTTCCCTATCAGGCAATGACTCTCTCACTCACCTACGATCACCGTGCGCTTGACGGTGCTCCCGCTTCCAGATTCTTAAAGGATCTTAAGGAATACCTCGAGAATTTCAGCTTTAACTTAATCTTTTAAAAGGTAGGAATATATATTATGGAAAAGTATGACGTAATTGTTATCGGCGGCGGCCCCGGCGGATATCTGGCAGCAGAGCGCGCAGGCCACGCAGGCTTTAAAACCATGTGTATCGAAAAGGAACACTTCGGCGGCGTATGCCTCAACGAAGGCTGTGTTCCCTCAAAAACCTTCCTTTATTCGGCAAAGGTTCTCGATTACGCTAACCACGCAAAGGATTACGGCGTATCCGTTAAGGTAGAAAACGGCGTAGATCAGGGCTTCGTGGTTGATAGAAAGAACGGCGTTGTAAAAACCCTTGTTTCCGGTGTTAAGGGCCAGCTCAAAAAGGCAAAGGTCAATATGGTTGATGCAGAAGCAAAGATCATCGGCAAGGGAGAGGGCGGATACGTTGTTGAAGCAAAGGGCGAGCAGTATCTCGCGGCAAGGCTCATCATCGCAACCGGCTCTATGCCAGTTGTTCCCCCCATTAACGGTCTTAAGGAAAACGTTGCTTCCGGCTACGTTATGACCAACAAGGAAATACTCGATCTCCGTGAGATCCCCGGCACCCTCGCTATTATCGGCGGCGGCGTAATCGGTCTTGAAATGGCTTCTTACTTCTCATCCGTAGGCAGCAAGGTAGTCGTTGTTGAAATGATGAACAAGATCGCAGGTCCCACCGATGCTGAAATTTCCGGCATCCTCCAGAAGAGCCTTGAAAAGAAGGGCGTTGACTTCCGCCTCGGCGCAAAGGTTACCGCTGTTGAGGCAGACGGCGTCGTTTACGAAAAGGACGGCAAGGTAGAAAAGGTTGTAGCTGATAAGGTTCTCCTTTCCATCGGTCGCCGTGCGGTTACTCAGGGCTTCGGTCTTGAAAACATCGGCGTAAACCTCGAGCGCGGCGCAATCGTTACCGACGATCATATGCAGACCAACGTTGCAAACGTATATGCTGTTGGCGACGTAAACGGCAAGGTAATGCTCGCGCACACCGCTTACAGAGAGGCAGAGGTAGCCGTAAACAATATGTGCGGCAAGAAGGACGTTATGCGCTATAACGTTATTCCCTCGGTTGTATACACCACGCCTGAAATCGGCTCGGTTGGCGAAACTGAGGAGAGCGCAAAGGCAAAGGGTCTTTCGGTTAAAACTCTCAAGCTCTCGCTCATGTATTCGGGCAGATACGTTGCAGAGAACACCGATCTTTCCGGTATCTGCAAGCTTGTTGTAAACACCAAGACCAACACCTTGATCGGTGCACACGTCGTTGGATCGTACGCAAGCGAATATATCGTTGCAGTATCTGCGCTCATCGATCTTGAGGTTGATATCGAGGTTATCAAGAAACTCGTATTCCCGCATCCTACCGTATGTGAAATCATTCGCGAAACCATTTGGAGCGAATAACATAAATAGCCGTTTTTGTGCGAAAAAAGGGGTTTTTCCTCTTTTAGCACTG
>JAFVXM010000058.1 GCA_017501205.1 Clostridia bacterium | reverse complement strand
TGCTTTTCCGCCCTGCCGTAGCCTGTGAGCGCCTGCTTGATCTGAAGAGGCGTGTACTCGAAAAGCTGCCCACACTCCCTCGCGCAGACAAGCAGCATTACGCCCCTTGCATGAGCAACGTTTATGCCGGTGGTGATATTCGTGTTAAAAAACAGCTCCTCTATTGCTATTTGGTCGGGATGAAATTTTTCGATAAGCTGCACCATACCCTTTTCAATAAGAAGAAGCCTCTCCGGAAAGGATAGCTCCTTGGGCGTTTTAATAGTGCCGTAATCAATGACGCTGGCTCTGCCTTTTTCGCTATTGATAACGCCGTAGCCGATTGTTCCAAACCCCGGATCAAGACCAAGAATAATCATTTTTCACCTTCCGCGCAAAGATAAGCAATGCGCATATTTATCTACTTTATAGTATATCAAAAATATTTATATATGTCAAAAGTTTTGTGTAAAATGAGGTGGCTGAAGCCACTAATTATTTGTTTTTGCGCACTTGCTTTTTAAAACGTTTGACTTTTGGGCGAAAAAGATGTTACCATAAAATTATAGGAGTATATATGAAATCAGTTAGAGATCTTTACAAGATAGGAAAAGGCCCCTCATCATCGCATACCATGGGGCCGGAAAAGGCTGCAATTATTTTTTCACGGGAAAACCCCGATGCAGACAGCTTTAAGGCGGTGCTGTATAGCTCGCTTGCAAAGACCGGTAAGGGGCACCGCACGGACGCCGTTATTGAGGAGACCTTTGCGCCGAAAAAGTGTGAAATTATATTTGACAGCGATACCGCCGAGCTTGCACACGAGAACACTCTTGACCTCATCGCCCTAAAAGACGGAAAGGAAACGGCGAGGATAAGGGTTTACAGCGTGGGCGGTGGCGATATAGTTATCGAGGGCAGACCGCCCATCGTTCCGACGAACGTTTATCCCCACTCCACCTTTCAGGAAATTTCCGATTACTGCAAGCAGCGCAACATAAGGCTTTCCGATTACGTTTATATGCACGAGGACGAGCACATCAAGGATTTTCTTTACTCCGTTTGGCAAACCATGAAGGATGAAATTGCCGAGGGCTTAAAGAAAACAGGCGTGCTTCCCGGCGGCTTGAACGTTGAAAGGCGCGCACAGTTTTTATATAACCAGCGCCATATAGACGAGAGCGAAAGCACCCGCGAAAACCGCATCGTTTGCGCCTACGCCTTTGCAGCTGGTGAGCAAAACGCAGATCTCGGAACTATCGTGACTGCACCCACCTGCGGTGCTTGCGCCGTTATGCCCGCCGTGCTGAAATATATGATAGAAAAAAAGCGCCTGCCGGAAGAAAGGGTTATCGACGCGCTTGCCGTTGGCGGACTTATAGGTTGTTTGATCAAGCAAAACGCCTCGATCAGCGGCGCGGAATGCGGCTGTCAGGCAGAGATAGGCTCCGCGTGTTCAATGGCATCTGCTGCTCTGTGCGAGCTTTTCGAGATGGGCATTGACCAAATTGAGTGCGCGGCTGAGGTTGCCATGGAGCATTATTTAGGCCTCACCTGCGACCCCGTTTGCGGACTTGTTCAAATACCCTGCATAGAGAGAAACGCAGTTGCTGCAATGCGAGCAATAAACTGCTTGAGCCTTGCTAATTTCCTTTTTGGAACGAGGAAGATATCGTTTGATCTCGTTGTTAAAACTATGTACGAAACGGGCAAGGACCTCTCGAACAGATACAGGGAGACCGCCGAGGGAGGACTCGCCAAGAATTACAAATAAAAAACACATAAAAAGTGCCGTTTATCTCACATAAACGGCACTTTTATTATTCATCGTCCTCTGCAGGCGGAGCTTCTGTTTCTCCGTAAATATACTGCGTTATCTCCACACTTCTCAAGGTGGAAAGACCGCCTCTTATACATTTAAACAGCAGCTTATCGCCGATTTTCAATTGCAGAGCGTTAACGTATTCGGCAACCTGCGAGCTTGAGGTAACCTCGATAAAGCTCTTCTCTGCACTTTCACCATAGGGCACGTACGCAACCCTCGTTATTTTATCAAGTTCTCTCAAGCCGCCCTTATAAAGGCACCCTGCATCGTCTATCGAGGAAACGTAAACGTAAGACGAGGAGCTCATTTTAGAATCCCCAAACACAGCACCGAGATAGTAGCTTCCCTCAACGAAGCCATAAGAGGTTTCCGTTTGAGTTTGCGCGAGGGAAACGGATATATCGCAAACAATACGCGACGGTATTACAAAGGTGTAGCCGTTGGTTTCAACGTCCCCTACGTCTGCTATCATGCCAACGAACACTCCGCCGTTTTTCACGTAAGCCGCGCCGCCGGTGTAACCGTTATCAAGCTCATCGTTAACCGTCATCAGGTTACGGCTGCTGCTTCCGATGATTACGCTGTGCTCCTTGGCGCCAAGATAGGTGTTTCTGACAACGCCCGCACCCGCATTAAAGGGAATACCTATAACGAACATCTGATCGGTCAGCTGAACCTTGCCGCTATCGTCTATAAACTCAACGGGAGTCATCCTTCCCTCTGCCGAGAGAAGCGCTATATCCGTGTTAGGATCTGCACCGACAAAATAAGCCGTTATCTTTTCACCCGTTGGAGAGGTTAACGTAAAATCGGTTGCGCCCTCAATAAGGCTTAAGCAGGTAGCAAAATAGGTGTAATCCCCGCTTTCCTCAACTCCCTCTGCATCCGTTTGTGTTATAACCGCGTTGAACACGGCAACTGCGCTGCACAAAACCTCAAGCGCCGGGGAGGTAGCCTTAAGCTCATACACCGCCGAGTACGCACGCTCGATCGCATCGTTCACCGTTCCGTTCTCACTGCCGTACTCCTTGGTTTTCACTTCAATCTCAATTTTTGAGGTAGGCTCAATTATTTCTATCGGCACGGAAGTACTGTCCGACGTCGATCCACTGTTATCTCCACCGCCCTTTCCGCAATCACACCCCGCAAAAAGCAGTGCGATGGCAGCAATCAAGGCGATGAGAGAAGCCTTTTGCTTACAATACATTTTATCACCCTTTTTCGGTAAAACGAAAGGGACGGCATCGGCCCTCCCTTCCACGCCCCGCAGATCACGGGGCCTTTTGAGGAGGCTGTCCGCAATACTGCAACGGCTATATATGAAAGCAACCGTTGCGGAAAGGCTTCTGCCTTGACTACCGTCAACCGAAACGTTTTCCCGATTGCTGACGGTAGTAGTATGACTCGTTTACCGTTTTTTATTCAACTTTAATTTATTTTTTAGCGACGAAAAATCTATCTCCTGCAAAAGCACGGAAATAATGATTATCACTCCGCCCACTATAAGATTCCACGTGATCTTCTCCCCGTACACAAAGGAGAACAGCCCACCGAAGAAGCCTTCGAGTGTGAGGATCAGGGATGCCGACACGGCAGAGGTAAACCTCTGGCAATAAACCTGAACTATCTGGCACAGCGCCGAGGACAGCAAACCGAGATACAGAACGCTCAAGATCGTAATGAGGGCGTCGCTGCGATCGGGCAACTGCGTTTGGCCGGATATAAACGCGTATCCAAATGAAATGACGAACATAGTTGCCCCCATAAAGAAGCTTACAACGCCATAGTGCGTTTGCTTGCAACTGTTGCCCAGATAAGCTATGTTCACAGCAAACATCACAGTGCTTAAAAGAAGCAGCCCGTCACCGATAAGAGCAGTGGTGCTCGTATCCCCGGTAAAGCTGTTTACAAGGAAAAAAGCCCCTATAACGCACATTATTACCGCAAATACGGTTTTCAGCCTTGGCCTTATCTTATATACGATCCAGCACACGATAGGCACGAAGATCACGTAAATCATGGTTATCAGAGAGGCGTGTGACGGCGAGGCCATATTTTGACCGATTGCCTGAATCAAAAAGCCCAGGGCGTTTGTTCCACCTGCAATCAACCCGACCTTTAAGTCCTGCCTCGTCATTTTTATAATGCGCTTGAAAAACAGTGCGAACGTACATACGGAAAAGATCCCGCCCCTGATCATTGTGATCATGCCGGGTGCCATGCCTGCGTTCAGCAGTATTTCAACAAACACAAACCCGCCACCCCAAATCACGGCGACGAGAAGCAATAGTAAGTTAGCTTGATATTTTTTCATATTTCTCCGCAGCTTTTATTGTTGCCATCATTATAAGTATTATTCAAAAGCCTTTACGGATGTGTTTTTATACACACAGAAGCTTATAGCGTAGCCGTTGCTTTCAACGGGCTCGCTTTGGCTTTGAAGCACCCAACCGCTCTCCTCATCGAGATTCGGGAAGAACACCTCGGCATTGCCATCTGCAAAAACCTTGGTGACGATTGCCTCGGTGCAGTACGGGATAAGCTCTCTATACACGGACGCACCGCCGCAAACAAACACGTCATCATCGGAAAAACGCCCTATTTCGCGCATTAACGAGGGTATATCCTTAACAGACACGCACCCTTCCCACGCTCCGGAGCGGGACAAAACGACGTTGACTCTGTTCTTAAGAGGCTTGCCGCCGGGAAAGGATTGCAGCGTTTTTCTGCCTATTACGATCACCTTTCCAAGCGTGGTTGAGCGAAAAAACTTCATATCCTCGGGGATGGAAAAGAGCAGATCGTTGCCCCTTCCTATTCCCCATTTTTGGTCGACTGCAACAATCGCCCTCATTATACGGCAACCTCCAGCCTTTCCTTGAGGGGCGTTGCCTCGTAGCCCTCGAGAACAAAATCATCCACGGTGAAATCGTAAAAGTTTTTGATTTCAGGGTTGATGGTTAGCTTGGGCGCCTCAAATTGCGGATTCTCAAACATCTTCTCGAGCGTGGGAATATGTCTATCGTAAATATGAGCATCGGCAATAACGTGAACAAGCTCGCCTGCCTTTAAGCCTGAAACCTGCGCGAGCATCATCAACAAAACGGAGTACTGAACAACGTTCCAGTTATTTGCAACCACCATATCGTTTGACCTTTGGTTGAGAATACCGTTGAGCACGTTGCCGGAAACGTTGAACGTCATGGAATAAGCGCACGGATATAGATGCATTTCGTGAAGATCTGCGTAGGTGTAGATGTTCGTCATGATACGGCGCGAGGCGGGATTGTTTTTAAGATCGTACAAAACCCTGTCAACCTGATCGAACTCGCCCTCCTTATACTTGTGCTTTACGCCAAGCTGGTAGCCGTAAGCCTTGCCGATCGAGCCCGTTTCATCTGCCCATGAATCCCAAATGTGGCTGTTGAGATCGTTGACGTTGTTGGACTTTTTTTGCCAGATCCAGAGAATCTCGTCTATCGCCGATTTAAAAGCGGTTTTTCTGACTGTTAAAATGGGAAGCTCCTTGGTGAGATCGTACCTGTTTACAACGCAAAACTTCTTAACCGTGTGGGCGGGTGTTCCGTCCAGCCAACGGGGACGGACGTCAAGCTCGGTATCCCAAACACCGTTTTCGATTATATCCTTACAGTTTTGAATAAAAACCTTATCTGCATAGCTCATAACAATTCTCCTTTTTATTAAAGTAGCCTAAAACGCGGAAAAAGCGTCCTTTTCTTTATTTTTCCACCCGCGGGCGACAAACGCCGCGACAAGGCGGTACGGTGTAATTTTTGTTAAAAAATAAACGAATTTATTAAACGCGCCGGGGATAACGATACGCTTATTTTTTCGTGCACCCGAAAGTGCTTTTTTTACTACGAAATCCTTGGGCTTTGAGGATAGCCTGCCCTTTAGCCCCTGAATTTTGATATCCTCTATTATATCCGGGCGAGTTGGAATACTGCCGGGCATGAGTACCGTTACCTTTACGCCCTTATCCTTAAGCTCAACCCTGAGCGCGCTGAAGAAGCTTACGAGTGCGGATTTGGTTGCGCTGTAAAGAGCGAAGTACGGCATGGGGCACGAGCCTGAAATACTGCTTACGACGAGGATGCTAAAGCCCTCCGCACGGAAGCTTAAAAGAGCGTGAGTGAGCGCCACTGCCGCCTCAAAATTAACACGCAGCTGAAACAGCACCTTTTCTCGGGTATAGCGCTCAAACGCCATCTGCGTATCCACGCCGGCAACCGAAATAAACTGCGACAGCTTTACCTCCGCTTTGGCTACAAAATCGCAAAGGGATTGCCTTTCAAGCTCATCGTCAAGCCGACAGGCAAAGGTTAAAATCTTAACCGAGTAGCTTTTGAGCAGCTCTGCCCTTAAGTCTTCAAGCTTTTGCTCACTCCTTCCCGTCAGCAGCAAATTGTCCCCACGGGCGGCACACTGACGGCAAAACTCCTGACCGAGACCGCCCGTTGCACCCGTTATTAAAGTATAACTATCCATTTTATTATAGTATACCACCTTTCTCTTTTTTTCGCAATAAGAATAAACCAAAAGTTTAAACAATAAAATATTATTACCATTTTTATTGCGGGAAGGTTTGCGACAATGCTTTTTGAAGGACTTTTATATCTTATAGGAAAAATCGTTTTTTTTGCCTCTGCAATAGGCAACGGCTCCTTCCCTCGCCCACTTTCCGCCAAGGAAGAGGCTGAGTGCGTTGAAAAAATGAGGCGTGGCGATACCGAGGCAAGAGAGAAGCTTATAAGCCATAATTTGCGATTAGTGGCCCATATCGCGAAAAAATACCAGGGTGCGGAGAATTCTGACGACCTAATTTCCGTTGGCAGCATCGGGCTTATAAAGGCAATAAACTCTTACGAGCCCGGCAAGGGCACACAGCTTGCCACCTACACTGCAAGGTGCATTGAAAACGAGATTTTAATGCTTTTGCGCTCAAACAAAAAGCACAAGAGCGTGGTTTCGCTTTACGATACCTTCGGCACTGATAAGGATGGAAACGAGCTGACGTTTATGGATCTTATCTCCGTTGGCGAGGACAGCGTTTTCAGCGAGGCTGATAAAAACATACAGAAGGCAAAATTTTTAAGGATGGTGAAAAAAACGCTGAGCGAGAGAGAATACAGAATCATGTGCCTGCGCTACGGCTTAAACGGCAATCCCGTGCTTCCGCAAAGAGAGGTTGCCGCACTTTTGAAAATATCCCGCTCGTACATATCCCGCATTGAAAAAAAATGCATAGAAAAGCTTAAATCTGCCATAAAACAGAGCGATTATTTTGTTGATTAGCATAAATAAAGCCCCGTAAAACACGCGTTTTACGGGGCTTTTGTGTTTTATTATTCTTCTGTGCCGTAATCGACAAACTCAATTACAACCTCGCCATACGAGCTAACGATTGCATCGTACTCAACGCCTTCGATAACGATGGTGATTAGAATTTCGCCGTCATCATATTTTACGATTTCATACGAATACTGCTCGCCCTCGCACTCAACGGTGCCCTCGCCGTTAAAGGTGTAAACCCTTCCGTTCGACTTATCGGTTGCGGAAATGGTATAGAGTGCATCGACCTCAACAAGCTTGAACGCCTTGCTTCTATCCGCATTGACGTAAGCCCCTGCCTCATCCACACCGCACCACTCGGTTCTGTAAATGAGGGTTGTATCAAGCTCTCTCGACCAGATCATAAGACCGCCGTTGCCATCGTTTCTGTAATAGTAGCCGGTTGCAGATGCGCCCATCGCAATTTCTGCATAGCCGTTTACATAGTTGCTATCGGTAACGCCATCGAACCTGAATTCCTTTTTACTGCCGTTTTGCGTCCACGTTCCAAACATATCGTCAATGCGCGAGCATATCTTATAGCCGTTTTGAACGAACACCTCATAGTCGCTTACGGCAAGGCAATATTCAACCTCTTCGGTTTCAGGTTTATCATCATCGAGGATGAACACGTATCTGTCAAACGTCTGATAGAAGAAGATAAGGTAATCGCCAAAGTATTCCATCTCCACGATCTTGCCGAGGTACTTGCCATCGATCTTGCCGTTCATATCAACGCCGCCTATCTCAAGTAAGCCGTAGCTGCCCGAAACAGCCCAAACGCCAGTGTAAGGAGTTTTAATGTAGAGATCGGTGTACTCATCGTTTACGGTAAAGCGGTAAGCGCTTCCCTCTTCCTTTATTTCACCCATCTTCACGTCGCCATCATAAACGTCAACGCCATTTGAGGTTATCTTGTAGCCGTAGCTCGTGACGCCGTCCGCAGTAACGGTGAGCGTGCCGCCGCCCGACAGATTGCCTCTGCCATCGAACACGTACTCAACGCCGTTCTTATCCACGTAAACGAGGCCTGCAAGCTCATCCTTCCTTTCAAGCTCGACAAAGAAATCGTCGCTCCTTACGGTCAGCCTTTCGGTAACGTCGTCATAGGTGAAATAATAGGTCTTTCCGTTATATTCAAATCTGCCGTTCTGCGTTGCGTTTTCAAGGAAATATTTAACCTTTTCGGCATTTTCCACACCGACGGTCAGTTCATCGCCCGAGTATGCTCCGAAGCCGCCGAATGCGATCATCTCAAACAGCTCGTTTTCGCTAATCCACTCGCCGGAGATATCGTCCTTGCGGTTAAAGGTGAAGCCGTACGTTATAGCCTCTGTTTCGCCCCTATAAAGGGCTGCAGTGAGGACGTCTGCATTTACGTTATAGCTGAAGTAACCGAAGAAATCTACGCCGCTATAAATACTGATTTCGCTCGCACTTTCTGCCGAATAGTTGAGATAGTAATAATATCCGCTGTCGTATTCTATATACCCCTCGCCAACGCCGTCAGCGCGGATACCGTAAAGGTAAAGCGTTGCGCCGTTTCGGTTATCTCTCCACTCGCCGGCATAGCTGCCATAAGCGTAATATTCGTGTGCGTAGGACTGACCGCCGATCTCGTTTTCTATAACGAGCACGCCGTCCTTAAAGTAAGCGGTTATTCCGGTGCCAACCAAGGATATGGAGCCGTTTTCGTTATAAACGTAGCTTCCGCTCGCGCTCTCTATAACCGATTTTACTGCCGTTGCCGAAGTGCGGTCGTAGCCGTAATACTCGTAGCTCCAGCCACCCATGCCGTTAAAGGTGTAAACCTTGTTAACAGCGGCAGATCTTACCCAGCTGCCCTCAAATTCGTCGGTCTGCTTTGCCTGTGCGCCGTTTAAGGTTGCGGAGGTTTCACCTATCACAAGGGTAAAATCGTTTTGATTTACGGTAAAGAATACCGATCCGTCTGCCTTGATCTCGTACTCAAAGGCCGTTTTAACTCCGTCCTTTTCGTAAACGCCGGTGAAGTCTGCATACAGGCGTACCATTTCATTTGCCGTGTAATAGCTGCCCTCTGCGCCGATGTTTGCCGTTGCGAAAAGGGGCTTTTGCTCGGTGTAATAGGTGCCGTCAAACATCTTGAGCGACGCAATCTTATCGCCCGCCCACTCGATCTGCGCCTTAAAATCGTAGAGCGCAAGATGATCGCCAACCAGCTCGTCCGAGGAGTATCTTGCAAGGCGAACGGAATACATTATTATATCCTCGCCATCGTAAACGTAATAGGAAACGGAAACTGCCTTGCCGTCCGTATAGGTCATAGTTCCGTCCTTTGCGAGCGTTATATACGCAGGGCTTTCGGAATTGCCCGTTTGAACGAGATACTTGCCCACCACGTTAGTATAATCGGCAAAGCCCGCGTAAACGGTTACCGTATCGGTTATCACAAAGCTCAAAGGAACTCTTTGAGTGAGTTCTTCATCAAAGAAAAGACCGTAAGAAATTTCTTCCGTTTCGGCAACAACGTACTCGTAAGCATAAGCGTTTATATAAAGGAACGCCAAGGGCAGGTACGAGCCCTCAATGAGAACGTTAAATTCTGTGAGATCGCCAACCGTGCGACCGCTGTAGTTGATAATAAAGTTAAAGTTTACATCCGAGCTTTCCATATTGAAAACAGGATATTTTCCGCTTTCAAAAACCCAGTCATACTCCTTCCAGCCGAGTGTGTTCTTCAAATAATCGGGAGAAGTAAGATCTACGCCGTTTGCGGTATCCTTGCCGCCTTTGGCATAAACGCTGCCGCGTATTACACAGGGCTTTGCATCGACCGTGGTGGAGTATTCGTTTATCCTTCCTGCGCAGATGCCGTCGGTGATCTCGTAGCCGTCAAGCCCCATATTCGAGTATGCCGTGTAGCTACCCGTTGCAAAGCAGGAGTTTATAAACGCATCGTTTTCAGCCATGCCGACGATGCCGCCCGCGTACGCAAAGCAATAAAGATAAAGGTCGGTCTGGTTTGTTATATAGGATTCAGCCGCGAGGTTTGAGGTGGAATAGCAGTTGGTTACAGAGTTATACTGGCCAAGGCATCCGGCAATTCCGCCGACGCTTACCGCGCCGGAAACGTAGCCTTTTGAGTAGCTGTTAACGATGTAGCCCACAGCGTAAATATCGCTTGAATAAACGTAGCCGCTTATTCCGCCCGCAAAAAGTGCCTTACCCGATTCAATATACACGTCAACGTCGGTATTGCAGTAAACAGCCGCAGAGTTGAAGGCTATCTGTTCGTAAATGAGCGCTTCCTGCACGCCTATTAGACCGCCTACTATGGTTGAATAATACTCATCGGACGCGCTGACCGATATGGCGCCGTTTGTTGCCGAGCAAAGGTAAACGTTTGCACCTATGCCGTAGCCTATAAGCGAGCCTGCCGAAAGGGTGGGATCCTCTGTATCGGGGAAGCTCACGTTCATTTCAAAGTTATCGAGATGGAGATCGTATATAGTGCCGTAGTGGCCGTTTGAGGGATCGCATACGACTTGACCGAAAAGGCCTGCATAGCGGGTGTTACTGTTTATAACGTAGTTGCTTACGGTGAAGCCCATGCCGTTTACGTACCCGCCGAAGTAGGAGTTGATTACCTGACCGCCGCCAACGTTAACGGGGTTGCCGTTGCCGATAACCTGAAGCTCCTCGCCCTTCATATCAATATCGTTTGCGAACTGGTAATACGCGTTTACGTAAGCAACCAAGCCGCTGTTGACCTTCTCTGCGATAAACAGCAAATCTATAGGGCGGCTTACGAAGTAAGGATTTTCCTCCGTGCCTGCGCCAACCATGTTGGATACGTCCTTGGATACGCCTACAACGGTTATCTCCGTTTCTGTTTCAACCGTGAAGGTATACACGCCGTTTTCATCCGCCGCTACCTCGGCGCCGTTTGCCATAACGAGCGCGGGATCGGTATAAAAAGCCCCTATATCAAGCGTAAACGACACTTTTTCGCCTTCCTTTACAAGCTCGCCATCGGTTATGCCCTCAACCTTGTAGCCCTCTCCGTTTTTATAATTTACGGCGTAAGTGCCGAGAGGCTTATACTTTGCAACGAGGGTTATATTTGAATTTACCGCGCTTGTAAAATCGTACTCACTGCCGCCAAGTGTCCAACAAAGAAACTTTGCATCGGCAAGCGTAGGCTCGTTTTCGGTGGGCAAAACGCTCTCGCCCTCTAAAACGGTTACGCTTTCCGTTTTACCGCCACCGACAAAGGCTCCGTCGCCCGCAGAAAAGGTAACGGTGTAAATCTCCTGCCAAACTGCGGAAATGGTGAGGTTGCCGTTTACGGGTGTGGAGAACACGTACTCCTGCCCGTTTACTGCCCAGTAGAGAAAATTTGCGCTCTCCTTGGTAGGCTCCTCTTCGATATCAACAGCCTCGCCCTTTGCTACCTTAACCTCAACCGTGGGCCTTCCGCCACTGAACGCGCCGCCTGCGGCATCGAAGGTGACGGTGTATTTCTTGCTGCAGCCAACGGCAAGCCCAACGCACACGCACATTACGGTTAACAATAACGCTGTAATAAACTTTTTCATTTATTTCTCCTATTTCTTCTTTAACGGCAGTAAATTTACCTATACTGCCCCATAATATTATTTATAATATTATATATCATTTTTATATAAATTTCAATAGATTGAGGGTTAATTTGATCAATTTTATCCATGCTGCTCAATATTTTTGCCGCTTTGGCTCACTCGGTTGATTTTTTGCGAATTTTTACTTGACGATAGCGACAAAATTTTATTATAATAAATGTGTATTACCTTATAAAAACAGACGAGGAGATATCTATGTCTTTAAAAAAAGCGGATACCGTGCGCTTGATATACGGAATATTTTTAAGCATTTTTACCGTTGCAGTGGGCTTTTTATTCCTATATCAGGTTGTGGATATATACGGTAGCGGCCCCCAAAAGCCGTTCACGCGAGAAATTGTAAGTGAACATCTTTCTAAAATTTCAATCCCGTGCATTGCTTGGATAGCTGCGGTAATAGGCGGCGTGGTGCTGTGGTGGGCTTTGCCCGAGCAAAAAAAGAAGGCACCCTCCCCCGCTTACGTTAAGACCTACAACCTGCTGAGCAAGAGAATACCCGATTATGCAGACAAATGCGAGCGCGAATACGAGCTTGTGCAAAGGAGAAAAACGGGGCTTTTAACCGCAAGGATCATCTGCGCGATCATGGCCGTTGCCGCTGTAATTGCGTGCGGTGCTTACTTATTTGCCCTATCAAATTTTGCAAGCATTAACGGGCAGGCGTTTGAGCACGGGCTTACGGGTGCGTTTGCAAGGCTTTTTAACGTGAAGAACTTTGATGCGGACCCGACTCGCGGAGTTATCACGATGACGGCAAAGCTCCTCCCTTGGATTGGAACAAGTCTTGCGTGCTTTATAGGCCTTTCCGTTTACGAGTGGGCAACGGCAAAAAAGGTTTTACCCGCTGTAAAAACGCTTGTTGCCGAGGGTGCAAAGCAAAGATTGACGCCCGAGGTAAAAGCAAAGCCGCAAAAGGATCGCCGCGTTTTAACCCTTGTTGTAAGAATATCCCTTTTGTGCGTTGCGGTTGCGCTTATAGTGCTTGGAAGCATTAACGGCGGCGCTTACGACGTTTTCATCAAAGCAATCAATATCTGTACCGAATGCATAGGACTTGGCTGATATGAGTAAATTTTCAGAAAAAACGAAGAGCTGGTGGAGTAAACACAAGCCAACCAAGCGAAGGCTTATACAAATATACTCCGCACTGCTATATAACTGTAACATACGTGGCTTTGCCACGGGTAGGATCTACACCGGGCAAACCAAATACATGTGCGTACCTGGGCTGAACTGCTATTCCTGCCCCGGCGCGGTTGGAGCTTGTCCCCTCGGCGCACTGCAAAACGCGCTTGCGGCATCCAACACGAAAGCGCCGTACTATGTTTTTGGCATACTGATACTGTTCGGTCTGCTTCTCGGCAGAACAATATGCGGATTCCTGTGCCCGATGGGGCTTATACAGGATCTGTTTTACAAGATACCCACGCCAAAGCTCAAGAAAAACAGTATAACGAGAAAGTTCTCGTACGCGAAATACGTGATACTCGCTCTGCTTGTTGTGAGCATCCCACTCGTGTATTCGCTGAGCCTCACACCTGTTCCCGGATTTTGCAAATATATTTGTCCATCGGGAACCATGCTGGGCGCGATAGGGCTGCTGCTAAACCCCTCTAACGAGGATATGTTCGGAATGCTCGGCGGTCTGTTTACGTGGAAATTCGCCCTGCTTGTTGTGATGATTGTTGCGGCTGTGTTCATTTACAGATTCTTCTGCCGCTTCCTCTGCCCTCTCGGTGCTATTTACGGCTTCTTTAGCAAGATCGCGCTGATAGGCGTAAGGCTGGATAAAAACAAATGTACCGATTGCGGGCTGTGCATAAACGCCTGCAAGATGGATATAAAGCACGTTGGCGATCACGAGTGTATTCACTGCGGCGCATGTATAAGCGTGTGCCCCTCAAAGGCGATAAGCTGGAAGGGCTCAAAAATTTTCGTAAGAGAAAGCGAGGTGGCGGTGTGCGCCGAAAAGCCCTTGAACGCACTCATGAGCAAAACGGCTAAAGCGACCGATACAAGCAAAGAGGCATACGCTCCCCTATCAGAGCAGCCGCTAAACAGAATTGAAGCCGCGTGCATACCGAAAGCAATAGAGCAAAAGCAAGAAAAACCGCCTAAAACGCGTAAAACCCGCACAAAACGACCGCTGAAGAAGCGGCTTGAGATCACCGCTTGGATAGCGGCTGTTGCCGTTCTTTTGGGAGCTATCGTTTATTACAACGTTATTCTTCCCCCACCCTCTACCAACGTGGAAATCGCCGTTGGAAACGAGTGCCCCGACTTTGAAATTAAGCTTTACGGGCATGACGGCGAAGGATTTACCCCGGCAGAGCAAAGCTTTAAGCTGAGTGAAAATCTTGGCAAGATAACGGTTATAAACTTCTGGGCAACCTGGTGTACCCCGTGCGTGCAGGAGCTTCCGTACTTCGAAAGGCTGCAAAAGGAATATGCAGAAAAGCTTTCTGTAATTGCTATTCACGGAACGGCCGTCGGTGAGGACGTGCCAGCATTTATAAACAACAAGGATGACTGGAAGGACTACACCCTCATCTTCGCACAAGACCTGTTCTTTGACGTTGAAAAAGACGGAAAAACAGTAAACACAGACGTTTACTCCCTGCTTGGCGGCGAGGGAACGTGGCCTATGACGCTTATACTTGACGGTGAAGGAAGAATACTGTTCATCAAGCAGGGAAGCCTGACCTACGAGGCGCTGCTTGAGGCGGTTTTGCCCCACGTAAGCTAAAAATCTAATTACTAAAAGAGAGAGCCCTTCGGCTCTCTTTTTTTGATAAATCAAAAGGCGATACTCTCTTGGAGTATCGCCTTTATTATTACATTTACTTATGCAATGTTTGCAAACGTAAAGTTGTAAGTGTGGTTCTGGCTTGCGTTAGAGGAAACGGAGATGTAATAGGTGTTTCCTGCAACTGCCGTGAACGTGCAGTAAATTTCGGTATTGCTCTGGAAGTCCTCATGGCCGGAGAACGAGAGGTATTCGTAGTTGTTAACGCCGGTCATACCGTCGTAAACGTTGAATTTAGCGTTCATATCGGAAGAGCTGAGCTTGTAGGTTCCGGCGGTGGTACACTCGAACTTGTACCAGTAATAGCCGCAGAAGCCCCATCCGCCGTAATCGGTGTAGGTTACGGAAACAGTGCTTTCGCCAAGAACGATAACTGCTGCGTTTGCCGCATCGCTGCCAACAACTACCTCGTCGCCACCGTCACCACCGGTAGATACCTTGGAGGAGATTGAGAACTCAATATCATCAGCCGTATCGCCTGCGGAGAATACCTGCAAGTAGATCTCGGTACCAACGGAAACGTCGTAGGTGTAAGAGGTGTTGTAAGAGTTTACGTTATCCATATACTCATAAGTAGAGGAATAACCGCTGATATCTGCGTTGAGCTCGCCTTCAAACAATTCTACGGTAACGGTACCGTCTATGGTAGAAACGTAAGTGTAGAATACGGGAGCAGCGCCGAAGCCCCATGCGGAAGGAGCGTTTTTAGCCTGGTATACGCCGTCTGCAACAACGAAGGGAGTAACGTCGCTACCGTCGCCTGCAGTGGGAGTGCCGTAGGTTACAGCGAAGGAAACCTCGAATTCAACGTTGTCAACCGCGCCGTTGGAGAGTATTCTGAGAACGATTACGTCGCCTGCAGAAACAGTGAACGTGTAGGAGCCTGTGCCGAAGATGAAGTCCATATACTCATAAGTAGCGGAGTTTTCACCGTCGATAAAGATGTTAGCCTCGCCCTCTGCGTTCTTAACGGTTACCTTACCTGCATACTTAGCAACGAAGGTGTAGTATACGGGAGAAGCGGTCCAATCGCTGATGGAAGGAGCGTTCTTTGCCTGGTAGATACCTGCGCCGATAACGAAGGGATCAACGTCGGTACCGGTACCGGAAGTAGGCATATCGTAAACCAAAGCGGTGGTTACGGTGAAGGGAATTTCTGCTGCGTTGTAATCGATATCACCAACAACAACCTTGAAGGATGCGCCTTCAGCCAACTCGAAGGAGTACTTACCTGCGCCGGTGATGGTGTAATCAGGCCAGAAGGAATACTCGCTGAGATAAATTTCGATGTTTGCGTTAGCCTGCTCGGTAACTACGGTTACGGTAGTGCTCTCTTCTGCGGTGAACTTATATGCAACGCTTTCATAGAAGCCGGCTTCTGCAACGTAAGAGCCGAATTCGGAAACGAAGGGACGGGAGTATTCGCCGTTACCCATATCCTCATACTTGTAGCAGAATGCGAGCCACTGATCTTCCTCTGCAACGCCATCAAGATAGTAACCGGTGAGCTCTACGAAGCCGTGGAGGAATTTGTAAAGCTGCATCGTGCAGGGGTAAAGGCCGAGAGAAGTATCTCTGATAACGAGATCCTCAAGAATGTACTTGGAGAAGTCGTAAATAGTTACGTTACCCTCATCATCAATTACAGAATAAGTAAGGGGCTGACCTGCGCCGTATGCGGAAGCGAAGGTATCGTTGTAATAACGGTTAGCTGCGCTGGTTGCTACGTAAAGGATATCGCCATACTCATCGCCGATGTGGAAATAACCGTCGTAAATGTTATAAACAACCTCGGTGCCGTAAGGAACGGGAGCTGCAACGAAATATTCGTCGTAATTGCTTTCATCTGCGTAGGGAAGATCGGTTCCGTCAACGGTAACGCGAACGGTGGTATCGGGGGTTTCTTCACCGAAACGCTCGATGGTTACAATGAACGCGCCGCCCTTGGTGCCCTCTGCGAGGGTGAACTGGAATACGTCGCTATACTCTTCAGCGGGAACGGTGGTTACCTCGCCGGTATCAACGTTTTCAACTTCCTTATAGAAATAAGTGGAGCTTACCTCGTATTCGTAGGTGCCAACACCGCTACCAACGGGGCTGATACCGTTTATGTAAGTGCTGTAGGGATACTCGGTGATAACCAAGCCTTCAACGGAAACCCTGTACTTACCAACGAAGGGAGGACGTACGGAAATGTACGCTGCGTCCTTGCTGTCTTTAACCTCTACGAGAACGGTATCTGTAGAAGCGTTCTGAACGTAGTTTGCCATCTCAACCTCGTAAAGATCGTTTACGCCGTCTGCAAAGTTAACGGTTTCAACGGAAACGGGAGTTGCGAAGGTCTTTTCTACGTAGAATACGATAGTTTCAAAGGAATCGCCGGTGTTAACAACGGCATCACACTTGTAGCCGGTGGGGATGTTGCCAACGGTTACCTGATACGCATCGACGGGGAGATTAACCTCTACCTTACCGGTGGAGTCAAGCTCAAACTCGTTCAACGCTTCCTCGGTGTAGAAGGATACCTTCATGCCGTCAAAAGCGATATCGTCATCAGCGTGTACGATAACGGAATAGTTTGCCTTAACTACTACGAGAGCAATCAGCGAGCGATCTGCAGGAGTTACCTTTTCAGCACTCAGCGCGTATCCCTCGGGAAGATTACCAAGCGTTACGGTGTACTCTGCTGCAGGAAGATCTGCAACTACAACGCCCGTTTCGTCAAGGATGTAAGTCGCTACGGTTTCGCCGTCCTTATTGAACACAACGTCGATGCCCTTTACTGAGGTGTTATCCTCTGCGGATACCTGAACAGTATAGTTTACGCTGTTGGCGGACATCGGATCGTAATCAATAATGTCACAGCCTACTGCGAGGCAACAAAACGCAAGAAGTGCACAAACGGATATTGCGACTTTCTTTAATAATTTTGTCATAGTTTTTACCTCCATATTATTTTATAAATAAAATTTTTCGCGAAAATAAGTGTTATTCTGCCGCCTTAAGAACGAACCTGAACGTTGCGGTAACGCCCTCGGTGTAATACTCGTTCTCACAAACGTAGCCGCCCTTAACAGCCTTGAGGTGGTATTCATCGGTAGCGTTTGCAGGCTGGAAGGAGCATTTACCCTCTGCATTTGCAGTGTAATTCTGACAAGCGCCCTCTACCTTGGTTCCGTCTTCCTTAACCTCTACGATTATGCAGGCGATAACCATTGCGCCGGATGCTGCGGTGCCGTCCTCATAAACGACCTCAAAGTTATAAGTGAGCGGGCCGGCGGGCTCTCCGCCCTCACTCGTCTTTCCTCCGCCGCAGGCTGTGAGAGCAACCATGCCGCACAAAGCACACAGAACGAGTAAAACCGACGTGATCTTTTTAATTGCTTTTAACATTTTTATTCTCCTTTATTCGATGGCAAAGATTGCAATCGAATATAATATAAATGATATTATATCACTTTAACGAAAGATTTTCAACTGTTTTTAGTTAAAACAAACGTAAAACAGCGATACATTTGCGTAAATTTTTTCTTTTTATTGAAATTTTTACCTGATTTTACAGTTTTTCGTAGTAGTAGCACATGAGAAGCCAGCCGTTCATAGAGCCCTCAAGCTCCTTATCCGCAAACATCTGAATAATGTTATACAGCTTCTTATCTACCGCAACAAGGCCGTAAAGCTCATCATCCTTATCCTTGCCCTCGGTTGCCTTTTTCCAGTAGCTCTTCATATCTTCGATATAATTGCCGCCGCCAACGGACGTGAGGTCAAAGCGGTTAGGCGTGGTATCGAGGATGTCCTTGAGCGAGCCGTTAAGGAAGAGCTCGGTGGAGTTGATCATATCGAGGTAAATATATCCCTCGTCAAGGCTTCCGTCACCGTTTACCTTGTGCATAAAATTATCGTCGCCAAGCCTTACCTCAATTGCATCGGGAACGTACTGGTTGCCGTGCTCATCGTAGGTATGCGGGCCCGTAGCCGCCTGAACGAGAAGCTTATCTGCCTCGCCAACAAATTCAACAACCATATCGTAATTGCCGTACTGCGCGGGATTGAAGAAGCAGGTGAGGATATAGAAGGGTACGTCCTTTCTCAAAAGAGCCTCGTAATAGAAGTTATAGGGATTTTCAGTATCATTGGGATTATACTGCGACGTTGCGATAATCTCCTGCTTTTCGTTTGAGAAGAAGGCAAACGTATCGTAAATGCCAAGTGAATAGAAGGCGTAAACACCCGTCTTTTCGGGAACGAACACGTGCTTATAGCCTCTGGGAACGATAGGCAAGGGCATTTCAAGGTGGTTTACACCGAGCGCAACGGGAACAGCCGCCTCGTACGTTATGCCGCGGTTGGGATCCTCAATGGGATCTCCCACGCCGTAGTGATCGAAATAGCAGCATATCTCAAGCCACTCCGTTTCGATATCGCCGTTGCCGTACGCCTCGGTTATAAGCTGAAGTATCTGCTTTAACTCCTCTGTTACGGGGGTATAGCCTATTTCAGAGCTGTTCTGACGCCAGCCGTAAATATCGGAGATGTAGTACGCATAGTCAAATCCGTCAAAAACGAGCATGCCGTTGATAGCGTACATTTCAATAGACGTGGAATTATCGAACTGCGTTCTGAAAAGAAGGTCTGCAAGAAGATACGGTCCGTTCTTTTCGTCAACGTGGTAGTAGCCGTCGTCCTCGTTGTAAACGGGAGTGATATATTCCTTG
>JAFVXM010000057.1 GCA_017501205.1 Clostridia bacterium | reverse complement strand
GCATGGACGATATGGCGGACAACCGCTGGTGGATACCCGAGCCTTATAGGATGGACGTGCTTTTAAACGGCATAGACGGCAAGATGGACTCCGCAAGGACGCTCAAGGAGCTTAAGGAGTTTTATTCGGCCTATGCGTTTGAGCTTCTCCGCACGGCTATGCAGCGCAATATGGAAATCTACTACGCACTCGGTCGTAACGCGATACCCACTTACGACGCGAGCGACGTTTTGCAATGGAATATAATATGCACCTATTACGGCGACACGCACGATAGATCGTTTGTATATAACGGCATTTTGGATGAATTTGTTGGCAATACCTACGGGGCGAACAGCGAAACTGCTTACCGCTTCTGTGCAGAGCTTTTCCAGCCCGGGCGTTGCCCCTCAACGCTCGAGGGCTTGGTTGTAAAGTATAACGAGGCGATGACCAAGCTAACACCTCCCCCCGAAGCGGTGGATGGCTGTACCGTAGTGGAACAGCCGTCGGTCATTATCTATCAGCTTGGAGAAAGGCTTTCGGTAGAGGGTGCAGTTGCAGAGGTGTGGACCACCTACGGCAACGTTAAAAGGATTGAGATCACGGACGAAATGTGGAAGCAATCGGAAGTGGACGGCTCCACCGCAGGCGTAAAGACGGTGAACGTGGAGTTTGAGGCGTTTGGCAGCAAGCTTACCGCAAGCATCCTTCTCATAGTGGTTGAGGACTCGCCCGTTGCGAGCCTCGTGGAGGGCGTTTATTCGCTTCCCTCGCCGGCAGAGGCAACCGTTGAGGACGTGCCTGCCGTTGAGGCGTGCATAGCGCAATATAACGCGTTAAACGAAGAAAACAAAGGTGTTTTTGAAAACGCTTACGCAGAGCTTAGCGGAAAGCTTATAGGGCTTCAGCAGGCGCTTATGTATCCGTACGTTAAGGCAAACCTCTGCGAGGTTCAGGCCGCGTACGAGAAGATGAATTATTACGATTACGCCGAGCAGACAAGGCACGTTTTGGATGAAAAATACACCGCCGTATGCACGGAAATGGTAAAGGCGGATACCTTTGAGCAGGCGAGAGGGCTGTTTGCGACTTACGTTGCGGAGGTTGAGGCTCTTGAAAAAATATCGGATACCGAAAACGATATGGCAATTCTCCGCGCAAACGCTGTTAAATCTGCCGATAGGATAACGGAGGTTGAGATATACAAGATAGGCGGAAAGCTCACAGAGCTTGGCATCGTGCTTGAAAAAACCTCGTTAAAGAGTGTGGAGAGCGTTCAGGCGGCTTACAACGCCCTCGTTGCGATGATAAACGGGGCGAAGGATAAGGCGGAGCTGAACGAGGCTTACGAGAGCGGAGTTATCGCGCTGCACGCCGCGGTTACCGAGGCATACAGGGCGGCGGCACTTGAGAGCGTCAGGGGCGTAGTAGTCGTTTTGAGGGACAGCGTAAAATCCGTTTGGGAAGGCAGCGGCTTCAGCGGCTCGGGCAACGTTACGCTCGATTACATGGACTCCGTTGGCGAGTATCTGTGGTTTACTCCCAACGAATTTAAGGTTGCCGACGTTTACGCAAAGCTCGCGATAAACGCAGAGGCAAGCAAGGCGGACGTGGCTGACGACTATCACAGAAAGTTCTTTGAGATGCTCAGGGTTACGATGTATAGAAATCTCTACACCGTGTTCCATTGCAACCTTTCGCTCGGGCTTATAAGAGATACCCGTTGGGAATCTCTGTACGCCTACAATTCGCCAAAGGGGCAGAGGACGTACGAGTATGACGGCGCAATCGAGGCATTTAAGGGCACTGTTATCGGAGCAAGTGCGGACTACCGTCTGTGGTGCTGGGGCTTTAATATAAACGAAAAGGCAACCACGGTTGAGGAGCTTGTTTACAAGTATAACTTCGATTTAGCAAAATTCTTGCCGCAGAGCAATTAAAAAAGGTGAAGATCATGCAGTTTAAAACGAATAAAATATATCACGGCGTAGCGTACTATCCCGAGGTTTGGGATGAAAAGGAAATAGATAAGGATATCGAGCTGATGAAAAAGCTCGGCATCAACGTTGCCAGGATGGCGGAATTTTCCTGGGCTTTATTGGAGCCTGAAAAGGATAAATTCAATATCGGGCTTTTTGATTACGCCATAAAAAAGCTGGGCGAAAACGGCATTATGTCTATAATGTGCACGCCCACGGCAACCCCGCCCAGATGGCTCACAAAGGAATATCCGGATAGCCTTTACGTCAATCGCTATATGGTTAAATCAAACCACGGCTCGCGCGAGCACGTTTGCTTCAACTCGCCCGAGTATGTTGAGCGCAGCCGCATTATAGTGGAAAAGCTTGCCGAGCATTACGGTAGCAATCCTTACGTTATTGCTTGGCAAACGCACAACGAGTACAACTGCCCCCCTGTGGACGAGTGCGTGTGCGATAACTGCCAGAAGCAGTGGAAAGTGTGGCTCAAAAAGCGTTACGGCACAATCGAAAACTTAAACGATAAGTGGGGCTCTGCCGTGTGGAGCACGAGGTATAATTCATTTGAGGACGTTATTGCCCCAAGGCCCACGCCTAACGGGCACAGCGCGTCTATGTCTACCAACTATTCGCTGTTCACGCAGGATACGGTTGCAGGCTACAACGCAATGCAGGTGGAAATTCTTAAAAAATACGTTAAGGTTCCCATCACGCACAACACCAACAGGGTGTTCCATTTTGATAACGAAACGGTGTTTGAGCCGTTGGATTTCGTTGCCTTTGACGATTACAGCACCGAGGACATCTACCAGGAGATTCTGTTTATGCAGGAGCTTTGTAGGGGGCTCAAGCCCGATACTCCGTTCTGGGAGATGGAGACCTCGCCCAGCTCAACCGGTCATTTACACGGCAACAAGCCCATGCACAGAATAGGCTTTGTTAAGGCCGAGGCCGTTTCAGGCTTCTTTGCAGGCTCCGTGGGCTTTTCTTACTGGGTATTCCGCCAGCATAGAGGTGGAACGGAAATGCCTCACGGCCATATAAAAACGGCGTTTGGCAAAGAGAGTGGCGGCTGTGTTAACGTTTTGGACGTAACGAACGCCATTTCCGAGCTTAACGATTTTATCGTTAGCACCAAGCCTTCAAGGGCAAAGGTCGCGCTCATGTATTCGGATAAGGCGCGTATGTTCGTGAACACCGAAACGCTTGGCGGAAACAACTACTCTAACGATATTTACGCCATGTATAAGGCAATTTTGAAAAACTCCTACTACCGCGATATCGTTTGGGAAAACAGCGATTTAACCCCTTACGACGTTATTATCGTGCCTTACGTTGCACACATAAGCGACGAGCTTATGGCAAAGCTCAAAAGAAGCGCGGAGAGGGGGGCTACGGTGGTGGTTGGCCCGTACAGCGGCTGGAGAACTGCCGATCACGCGTATTACACAGAGCAAGCCTTTGGCCCTATGGAAGAGTTGTTTGGCAGCGAGGTTGAGGATATTATGCCCTTCATCGGTCAAAACGCAAGCTACAGCCTTTACGGCATGGAGGAGCCCCTTTCGTTTATGGGTGCAGTGGTAACAGGCGGAGAAGGCGAGATCAAGGGTGGATATTTAAATGGCAAGAGCCTCGTTTGTCAAAACAAGGTTGGCAAGGGCAAGATCGTATTCTGGGGCAGCAAGTTTACCCAGCCCCTCACGGAGAAATTCCTCGATAGCGTTATAGGCGAGAGGGTTGAAAGACCTGCCGACGTTGAGGAAGGAGTGGTTTATTACCAAAGAGAGGGCAGCGAGGGCGAATACCTTTGCTTTATGAATATGGTGGGCGAGCCTAAAAAATATAAGATCAACGGCGAGTATCAAACTGTTATCGGAAGCGCATCCGCAACCGAGGGCGTTATAGAGCCGTACGGCTACTTTGTTGCCAAAAAAATCTAAAGAAGTGAGGGGAAAATGGTGCAGAAAAACAGAGAAGAAACCAACAGCACGTTTGAGCAGCTCGGTCCTTCCGTCCCGTTCTCGTTCAGCGTAAATTTGCTGAACACGGGCAGAGAGTGCTGCGATCCCTTGCACTATGCGGGGCCGTGCTATAAAAAGGTATATTTATTGCATTTTGTAAAGAGTGGCAAGGGTGTTTTTCGTTGCAACGGAGAGGAGCATACCCTGAAGAGAGGGGATCTATTCTTCTTAACACCCACCGATTACGTGTTTTATCAGGCAGATGAGCAGGATCCGTGGGAGTACGTTTGGGTACGCTTTGACGGTAAATCGGTAAGCTATCTTGTAGAAAATGCGGGCATAAACAAGAGGGTGTTCTCCTTGAAGAGCGAGGAGGATTTCAACATGGTTTCAGACTGGTACGACAAGGTTTACGAATATATGCAGGATAGCGTTGCCCCGTACTTCAGGGCTACCGGGATGTTCTTTTTGATGTTTGGCTGGCTTTTAAAGGAGTTTGGCCAAAACAGCCTGGAGCCGGAGGATAAGATGAGCTTTACAAAGATGCTCAGCTTTATCAACCATCACTATACGGAGGATATAGATATGGCAATGCTGGAGAGCGTTTCCAACTATAACCGAAGCCATATTTACAAGATATTCATGCAGAACGCGAAATGCTCGCCAAAGCAGTATATCGATACCTTGCGCCTCGATCTTGCGTGCGAAATGCTCAACGAAACCGGCTATTCCATCAACGAGATCGCACTGCGCGTGGGCTACAAAAACTATATCAGCTTTGTTAATGCGTTTAAAAAGAAGTATAACACACTTCCCACCGCGTACAGAACAAACGAAAAGCGAAATATTGAAAGGATGAGGCAAGATGAAAAAACAAGGAACAGCTGAAAAGGGCTTTTTAGATAAGCTTTTTAATGATTTAAAGGTCAACGCGGGGCTTTACGTGCTTATACTGCCTGCGTTTGTATTTTTGATTCTGTTCGCTTACGTGCCTATGTACGGTATTCTACTCGCATTTAAGGAGTATGATTCCTCTCTTGGTATTATGGGAAGCGAGTGGGTTGGACTTTATCACTTTGGCAGATTTTTCCGGTCGTATTACAGCTCTGAGGTAATACTTAACACCGTAACTATCAGCCTTTACAGCCTTGTTGTGGGGTTTGTTTTCCCCATAATTCTGGCGTTGCTTTTAAACAGCGTTGGTAATTTGAGGTTTAAAAAGACCGTTCAGATGATATCGTATGCACCGTATTTTATATCCACGGTTGTTATCGTGGCGATGATAGAGGCGTTTTTCGATTCGGATATGGGCACGGTTGTAAAGATGCTTGAAAGGGTGGGGGTAGACGTCAGGATAGACTGGCTCATTTCCTCAAACGCATTTCAGCACGTTTACGTGTGGAGTGGGCTGTGGCAGACTCTCGGCTGGAACAGCATTATCTACATATCTGCACTCAGCGGTGTTTCGCCCGAGCTTTACGAGGCGGCAACCATCGACGGCGCAACTAAATTCCACAAAATAATTTACATTGATATTCCGTCAATAATGCCCACTATGGTAACCCTTTTGATACTCTCGGTAGGCAATATTCTGTCCGTCGGGTTTGAAAAGGTTTACCTTATGCAGAACGAGAACAATTTGTCTACGTCTGAGGTTATTTCAACCTACGTTTATAAAAAGGGTATTCTCGCAGCCGATTACGGGCTTGGCTCGGCAGTCGGTCTGTTCAACGCCGTTATAAACTTCATTATGCTCGCAACTGTAAACTTTGCGGCTAAGAAGCTTACGGATTACAGTATTTGGTAAGGAGGGGGAGCTATGCAGAGTTATTCAACTACGGTATCTGTAAAGAAAAAGAAGATGAAGATCTGCACGGAGGATAAGATCTTCAACGTTATAACTTATTTTATTCTCTCGTTGCTCCTCGTCGTTTTCGTATATCCGCTCGTTTACGTCGTAAGCGCTTCTATCAGCAAGCCGAGCGAGGTTTTAAGCGGGCAGATGTGGCTGTTTCCGTCATCAATTTACTTTGACGGCTACAAGGAGATATTTAAATACACCCAGCTGTGGACGGGCTACGGCAACACCGTAATAGTGGTTGGGCTGGGCACGCTTTTAAGCCTTGCCGTTACGTTTGCGGCAGGATATTCGCTCAGCAGAAAGGACTTCTTTGCCAAAAAGTTCTTTATGCTCACGTTCGTGTTCACAATGTTCTTTGGCGGCGGACTTATACCTACCTACATTTTGATTGCGGAAACGCTCAATATGTACGATACTCTCGCCGCGCTGATAATTCCGTCTGCGGTGTCCGTTTGGAACGTAATTCTCGTGAGGACGTACTTTATGTCCTCCCTGCCGGAGGACCTGCTTGAGGCTGCAAAGATAGACGGCTGCGGAAACATCAAGTTTTTCGTATCAATAGCAATGCCGCTCGCAGGGCCGATAATTGCCGTAATCGCGCTCTATAACATAGTTGGCAGATGGAACTCTTATTTTGACGCGTTGATTTATCTTTCAACGCCCGAAAAATATCCCCTTCAGCTGGTTATCAGAAACCTGCTCACGCAAAACCAGATGACAAACCTCGATCCCGGTGCCGGCGTTATTGAGATTGAAAACATAATGAAGGTAGAGGGCATGAAGTACGGAACGATAATCGTTTCTACCCTGCCCATGCTCATCATTTATCCGTTCGTACAGAAGTACTTTGTAAAGGGTATTTTTGTGGGCTCGCTTAAAGGCTAAAAATTTTTGCGGCAAGATCGCATCTAAAGAAATATAAGGAGAAAAGAAATGAAAAACAAAAAGCTTATGTTGATAGTGGCCGCCGTGCTTGCGGTTGCAGTTGTGTGTGCAGTTGTTATTCCCATTGCAACGTGCGATAAAGGCCCTGCGCAAAAGGTGCTTCACTCCAACCCGCAGGTGCTTGCGGATGCAGGCGTATATCCCATTTTAAAGGAAGAATATAAGGATCAGATAACCTTGAAGATCATGGGCGCAAATAACGCCGCAATCAATCCCGATTGGTCACAGAACAAGTTCTTCCAAAGGATGGAGGCAAAAACGGGCGTAAAGTTTACCTTTGAGGTTTACGGCGACGATATGTATGATGAGAAGAAATCCCTCGCGCTGTCTACCGAAAACAACCTTCCCGATATATTCTTTAAGGCAAACTTCTCTAACTACGACGAGGTTACCTACGGCGGCAAGTCGCTCAGAAGCCTCAACGAGCTTATCGACGGCTATGCTCCCAACATCAAGGCTCTTCTCGATGCAAATCCCGCGCTCAAGAAGTCCATTACCACTACCGACGGCAACATCTACGCGTTGCCCACCATCTACACGAATCTTCCCGACGGCATCACCAACATTATGCGTGATTACCTTTGGATAAATCAGGCTTGGCTCACCGAGCTCAACCTTGAAATGCCCGGCACTCCCGAGGAATTTTTGAACGTTATGAGAGTGTTCAAGCAGAAGAAATGCACGGGCAAGGGCGATTATCCCTTTGTCGTTGCGGGTATCGATCACCTTCTCAACGTGTTCAACTTCTTCGGCATGGATCTCAAGTCCTACTGGGTGCAGGCAAACGGCAACGGCGGCATTGAGTTTATGCCCCAGACCGAAGAGTTCAGATCTGCATTGCAGTTTATAAGAACCATGGTTTCCGAAGGCCTTATGAACGATAACTGGGCGGTTATGGATGCAACCACCCTCAACGCAACGGGCGCATCCGGCACCAAATACGGCTGTTATTCCGCAGCTGCACCTCAGTACGTTGTAGGCTACGGCGAAAACATGCGCGAGTACGTTACCCTCGATCCTATCAGCCCCACGGGTGAAAACGGATTTTGGGGTGCGTCCTTCCCTGCACAGCGCGGCTGCTTTGCCATCACCACCGTTTGCAAATATCCCGAGGCTGCTATCCGTTGGATAGACGCCCTTTACGATTTTGATCTCCCCTGCAACCTTTGGGCTATTATCGGCGAGGAGAACAAGGAGTGGAAGTGGAACGACGAAAAGACCGCTTGGTTCTCCACCGTAAGCGATAAGGATTACGCTAAGGTTATGGCTACCACCATCATCCAAACGGGTGACGGAATGCCCTATCTTGTAGATGAAAGCTTCTGGGAAAAGCAGGAAACCGCTATAGACAAATACACCCGTCCGCTCAGAAACAGGCAGATGAAGCACGGCAAGGTGGGTTACCCCCTCGTATACTTCAACAGCAAGGATTTGCGCGAAATAGGCGACTTAGCTACCGATATCAACAACTACGTAAACCGTTATATTGCGGCTGTTATCTCGGGCGACAAGAACTTGGATTCTGACTGGACTACCTTTAAAACCTTCAATAGGCTCAGCCTTGATAGGTATATGGAAATTTTAACGAAGGCGTATAACGAGTATAAGGTATAATTAAGGAGAATTGCTATGAATAAAAAAGTCGGCATAATTTTAGCGTCCGTGCTTTTGGTGGCAATAGTGTTAAGCGCCGTTTTAATTCCCCTTGCAACGTGCAAAAAGGGAGAGGGTAAAAAGCTTTTAAGCGCAAGCGGATATACCGTATCGCGCGTAAAGGAGGATGGCGGCTACGCGATCTGTGTGGAAAAGAACGGCTACGTTTACACCACGGGCAGCGCCGCTGTCGGTGTGCGCTTTGATAAAAACGATTTTAACGCCGCACCGCCCGTTTACAAGCCGTATTCAGAGGTTACCGTTGCAAATGGCGTGGCCGTAGGTAAGGGCAGCATATCATCCGATTACGGCACCGTGATATCGTTTAGCGACTATTATTCGGCGGCGGAGGACGGCGTGCACGTGGATAGAATCTTCACCGTGAGTGAGGCTGGCGAGGATTACGGCTTTATGACGGAGCTTAAGCTTCAGTCTAAAGCAAATGAAACCGTGCTGGATAGCGAGTGGTTTATTCCGGCCAACTATTACGTAAACGGAACGCACACCTTCTTAAATTCCGCGGCAAGGATGTCATTTCAAGGCAACTCAATCGTTATAAATGCAGAGGACGTTACCGCGCTAATGCTGTCAAGGTATAAAAACGGCCACTCCTTCACCGTAACGGACACCACGCCCGGTTACAGAGAAACCACCGTTAACGAGAAGTATTCATCGTCCACGTCACTCTGTATAGACGAAAATATAAACATCCCCGGTCTTACCGTTGCAAACAACGATAGCGGCAGCCTGGATTTCAGCCACGTTTATCCCGCTTACACGAACAACGCAAAGGACGTATACACCTGGCGCATGCTTCCCGTTAAAGGGGGGCTCACCAGAAACGTCAGCTTTGTCGTGAGTATCGGAGAGGAAAAGAGTTTTGACGAGGTTATGAAAAGCTCATGGCGCAGGGCGTATTCGCTGTTTGCATACGCCGATAAGCGCTACGCCGCAAACGACGTTTACGAGGTGCTTATAGATAGGGTGGACGGATCCTATTCTGCAAACAATGCGTGGGGCAAGATACCCATGTACAGCACGGACGCCGATCATTATCACCCCGATAGCGGCTTCCTTTACAGAAATATTGAGTTCGGTACACTGATGTTGAGCGAGGGCAGGCAGCGTGGGGACGCACAGATGATAGAAAACGCGTGGAAGGTTATCGAATACCAGCTGGAGAACGATAAGCTGGAGTACGTAAACGCCTATGCGCCCGATAATTCGGTGTATAAGCGCGTTATGTACGATGGCTTTGAGGGCGCGCTAAACCTTTACGTTCAGGAGCTTGAGGCTTACGAAAAGGGGCTTGCAGGCTGCGCGGATAAGCAGTTTTTAAACTGGCTTTTGAATTATATTATAGATAAAGCAGAAAAATTTAAAGACGACGAATCTCTCATGGCGCTTACCTTTTACGTTCCTCTTTGGCGTTACGGCGACTTGCTGTATGTAAATTACGGCGACGTGGCGCAAAGACTGCTTACCTCCGCTTTTACCGCGTGTGAGGACTATAAGGGCTTCTACGGCGCGATAGAAAACTCCAACAACCTCCTTTCCGTTGTTGAGGACTATATGATACTTTTAAGGGCGTTTGTGGATGCTTACGAGATAGACGGCAGACAGAAGTGGCTAAATAAGGCGGTGGAGATTGCAAACTATCTCGAAACCTACCAGATGATTCAGCCCTTCTCACTCAATCCCGTCGGCGCAACGGGCGCAGAGGGTAAGAACCTCGCCTTTATCGGAAACGAGAGATTTTTGGCGCACGGCTACGTGTTCAACAACAGTGTTCACGACGTTCTCGATGGGGCAAACACCTCGTCCGTAATCGAGTATTACAGGCTGTATGAGTACACCGGTGACGAGCATTATTTAAGCTACGCCGAGGATAAGCTGTTCAACGCCTTTATCTATATCAACATGGGCGATAAGGTCGGGCATATGGATGATCCCGTGCAGTCCTCGGGCAAAGGCTTTATGAACGAGTTTGTCGGCAACGGCATGGGTGCAACGAGCAAAGCTGACCTCGGTATGAGGGGCGCGGCGCACGATTCCGTTATAGCTTGGAATATCTGGCAGATCGTTCAGCCGCTCAAGTGGTTTAAGGATAATTGCGGATCAACTCTCCCCGAGGAGATCTCCGAAAGTCTCGTGCACGATCTTGCAAAAACCAAATACGTTAGCGGAGAGGGCGTTGATCCTGCCCACAGCGCGCAGAAGGCGGTGGACGGCAATCCCCACACCGCTTGGGTACCCGGCGAAAACAAAACGGCGGTTATTGACCTCAACGAGTTTTGCTCTGTAAACGAGCTTAAAATTACGGCGGGAGATGGCGCGAGAGGCTTTGTAAGCTTTTCAAAGGACGGCAATATCTACTCGGCAGAGCAAGCTGTAGCCTTCAGCGGTGCGTCGGGCAGCGCGATGATAAGTGATGCAGGTGCCGTAAGATACGTTAAAATAAGGATGGATAGCACCGTGCCCGTAAGCAAAATAGAGGTTCTCGGTGTGCCCGTATTCTACAAAACGCTTAGCGAGGGCGCGCAGGTCGTCAGCTGCAGCGAGGGCGCGTTTGCAGATTGCATCGATGCTTCCAACTACCGCACCGTTTGGAACGGCGGAATCGCAGATTCAACGCCGCAGGCAGTTATTGACCTCGGCGAGGTAAAGGATATCTTCCAGGCGGCGATCAAGCCTGCAGGTATATGTAAGCTCGCTTACAAAATAGAGATTTCCGATAACAATACGGACTGGACCGTTTACGCAGAGCAAGCGCAGGGCGAGGATAAGTTTATCTTCGTAAGCTCCGGCTATGCGAGGGCGAGATACGTGAGGATAACTCTTATAGGAACGAGTGCAGAGACGTATAGAATCTCCGATATAAAAATTCAGGGCGCTTAAGCAATAATATAAAAAACCCCGTATTTCGTGTGAAATACGGGGTTTTTGTTGTTAATGGTCACCGTTTGATGGGTCTACCTAAACCGTTGCGCGGCAAAAAGCATCTGCTGTTTTTTTGCAGGTGAAGCGTTTTAGTTCGGTTGTTTTGCAAAATTTGTTATTATCTCTTGAAAAATGGCGCGGGATGTGTTAGAATATAACCAGCTGCAAGGCAATAACGGAAACAGTAGGTGCAATATGATCATTAAAAGCGGCAACGCAGTTTTGGCATTTAACGATAAGGGTGGATTAACGTCGTTTTCGGATAGGGAGTACGATGGGTTTAATCCCTTTAAAATATGCGTGCAAGGCGAGGGAGAAGGTCAGTTTTCGGAGTTTACAAGCGCAAACGGCTACCTCTCGCAAACCTTTGATTATTTAGGGGCAGAGGAGATAGACGATTACACGTCGCTCTGCTATCAAAGCCCGTCGCTTGGGCTTGAGGTTCGCGTTTTCGTGCAGCCGATTGCAGATACCGGCGTGTTCCGCATTTATTCATCGCTGAAAAATATTGGCGAAAAAAGTGTGGAAATAAACAGATTTTCATCCGTATTTCTCACTGGCTTTGGCGGTGGAATTACTAAAAAAGCCCCCGATATCACAGTTCATTACTTTGAATCCTGCTGGCAGGCAGAGGCAAGATACGTTAAAAAGAGCGTGAAGGAGCTTGGGCTTACGCTCGCTTCAACACACGCTATGGCAAAGGCGTTTACCATCCTTTCGCAGGGGGCGTACACCACGGGCAAGTATATGCCCAGTATGCTCGTTGAGGGCGATGGCGGTATCCGCTTTGTTTTTGCGGAGTGCGACGGCGGATGGAGAATCCAGCTCGGTCACGCTGCATCGAGCATAGAGCACAACGCAGGATGGTTTATTGAGAGCGACGCAATTTCCGCATCCGATATAGGCAGCGCGCTGTTGCTTGGCGCAGGGGAGAGTTTTACCTCACCCACCGTTCTTGCAGGCTTTGTAGAGGGCGGCATGGACGAGGCTATGGAAGCCATAACTCTCGCTCGCAGGGTGGTGTATAACGGCGCTGTTGCTCCGCTTATGTTCAACGATTATATGAACTGTATCTGGTGCAACGTTAACGAGAAAATTACCGAAAAACTCGCGAAAAAGGCGGCTTCTGTGGGTGTTGAGGGCTATTGCATAGATAGTGGCTGGTACAAGATGGATGGCGGCGAAACGTTTGGCGTTCTCGGTGATTGGGCGCCCGATGATGACAGATTTGGCGAGGGTGGCGTTAAGGGCACCGTTGAAACGATTCGCTCGTTAGGGCTTGTGCCCGGGCTTTGGACGGAGCTTGAGGTGTGCAGCGAGGGCGCGGCGGCGTATTCCTTCCCCGATGAATACTTTATTCTCTCCAACGGAAAGAGGGTTGGGGATCAAACCAGAGTGTTCTTTGATTTCAGAAACCCCGCCGTTTGCGATTACATAGAGAAATGTGTGCGCCGCATTTACGATATGGGCGTAAGATACATTAAAAACGATTTCAACGCCGCTTTGCGTTGGATTACGGATGCCGAGGCGATCAGGGAGAACCAACGTGCGGTTATAGCGTTTTATGCGCGAATTAGGGCACTTTTCCCCGATTTATATATTGAAAACTGCGGTAGCGGTGGATTGAGGAGCGAGTATGGAATGCTTAAAAACTTCTGCGTTCAGAGCACTTCCGATCAGGAGATATATTATCTTTATCCGCCCATCGTTCAAGGTATGCTGGCGAACATTTTGCCCGAGCACGCGGGCGTGTGGGCGTATCCGTATCCGCATCTGTTTGACGTCCGCAACGATCCCTCCGCCTTGGATGCAGAAGCAGAAAGGCAGGCGGACGGCAGACAAACGGTATTTAATATGGTATCGGGTATTGCCGGCAACCTTTATCTTTCGGGCAGAATAGACAGGGCAGACGAATTCAACACCATGCTTATCAGCGAGGGCATAAGTCTGTTTAAAAGTCTTCGCGAATTCAAGGCCAACGCAACGCCCGTTTATCCCAACGGCTTTTCGGATATTTCCGATCTCGGCGAGTTTACAACGCTCGGCATGATAAGCCGCGATAAGAAAAAGCTCGTGCTTTATTTCTGGAGATTTGAGGCGGAGAGCAATGAGTTCAAGGTGCCCGTTGGCAAGTGGATGAAGGGCGACGCGAGCGTGAAGAGGATTTACCCCGCGGAGAGCAACGTGAGCGCGCGCGTTGAGGGCGAAAGCGTTGTGATAAGCGCGGGCGAGGACTTTTCCGCCGCAATATTTGAGGTTGATTTTAACTGAATTAAACAAACAAAAACCCCGTTTTTGTGAGAAAAACGGGGCTTTTTTAGTGGTATTGTTGCTCTGCAACAGTGGTATTGCCCGACGGCAGTGGTATTGTCGCATAGCGACAGTGGTATTCGGCTTC
>JAFVXM010000006.1 GCA_017501205.1 Clostridia bacterium | reverse complement strand
AGGCTCGATCGGATGGCAATAAGCCACGAAGGCGTCGTAATGCTTGATAAAACCCAGCTTTTACCCGAGTCGCACAGACATTTTTCTCACCTTATGTGTATGTATCCCTTGCACCTTATAAATTGGGATAGCGAAGAGGAAAAGAGGATTTACGAGGCAACTCTTTTACATTTGGAACAGCTTGGAACGGGCTGGTGGGTAGGCTTTTCGTTTGCAATGAGCGCACAGCTTTACGCAATGGCACAAAACGGCAATTCGGCGTATGAAAGGCTTCGTCAGTTTGCGCTTGGCTTCGTCGGGGATAACGGCTTCCACTTAAACGGAGATTTTAAGGGCTACGGATTTTCGCAGTGGCATTACCGACCGTTTACCTTAGAGAGTCTTTTCGGCTTTGCCGACGCCCTGCACGAAACGCTCTTGCAGGACCATATGGGTTATATACATCTTTTACCCGCATTGCCTCACGGCAAAAGGGTAGAGGTTAAAAAAATGAGAGCAATAGGCGGAGTTACCGTTTCGTTCAAGGGTGACCGGGACGGGGTTGAAGAGGCGACCTTTACCTCTAAAAGGACGAAAGAAATCCTTATTAAAAACACCTTTAAGTCCCAAAGGCTTATGGTGGCGGATGAAAACGGCGAAAGAGAAATTACGGTAGTTTTTGGTGAGGTGTTCAAATTAATCCTTAATAAAAAGGTTAAAATATATTTAAACCTTGACTTATAAACGGATATTATATATAATTGAAATACTAAAACCAGGAAGGGAACTATGCTTACCAAAGAAATTATAAAAGCGTGCGAGGACGTTTTAATTGAAGAGCTTCAGCCTGCAATGGGCTGTACCGAGCCTATCGCAATAGCCTATGGCGCGTCAATCCTTGGCGACGTTTTAGGCGGTTATCCTGAGGAAATAACCGTGGGGCTTAGCGGTAATATAATTAAAAACGTAAAGAGCGTTATCGTTCCTTCCTCGGGCGGAATGCACGGAATTGAGTCTGCGGTATCCGCAGGCATAGTTGCAAGGTGCCCCGAAAAAAGGCTTGAGGTGTTGACCGCCTTAAAAGAGGACGCAAAAGAGAAAATTACAGAATTTATGTCCTTTTGCAAAATAGCGGTAAACGAGCTGATTTCACCCTGCACTTTCGACCTTTTGTTAGAGGGCAGGCTGGGCGAAGGACGGGCAACGGTCAGAATTTCAGAAAGGCACACTAACGTCGTTGCCGTTACTAAAAACGGAGAGGATCTGACCGGTAAATATAAGGAATCGGGCGTTATCCCCGCCCAAAGCAAAGCCGATAAAAGCCTTCTTACGGTAGAGAGAATAGTAGAGTTTGCTGAGAATTGCGACCTCTCACGCGTTGAGCCTTACGTAAAAAGACAGATAGATATGAATATGGCAATCGCCAAAGAGGGGCTTGAAAGCTATTACGGCGTAGCCATAGGCAAGCTTTTATATAAAGACGGAAATACGGATATTATAGGCAAGGCTAAGGCGTTTGCCGCGGCGGGCTCAGACGCAAGGATGAGTGGATGCGAGCTTCCCGTTTGCATTATATCGGGTAGCGGAAATCAAGGAATAACCGCAAGCGTGCCCGTAGCCGTTTATGCCCGTGAGATGGGTGTTGATGAAGAAACCTTATTAAAAGCGGTGGTCGTATCGGATCTTATCACAGAGCACCTAAAAGACGGAATAGGCTGTCTTTCAGCATATTGCGGAGCTATCAGCGCGGGCTGTGGCTCGGGTGCGGGAATAAGCTTTTTGACGGGCGGAAGATATTATGAAATTGCCCATACCGTAGTAAACGCCCTGGCTATTTTGTCGGGAACTATTTGCGACGGAGCAAAGCCCTCGTGCGCGGCAAAAATTGCTATGGCTGTTGAGGCAGGAATAATGGGCTGGGAAATGGCAAAGAGCAAAAGGCAGTTTTTAAGCGGTGACGGAATCGTTACGAAGGGCGTTGAAAACACCATAAAAAACGTTGGCATTCTGGCACGCGAGGGTATGAGCGAAACCGATAAAAAGATAATAAGTATAATGCTCGGCACAGCCACTAAAAACGAAAATCAAAACTAAAAACCCTGCTATAAGCCGATTAAAAACAGAAATTAAACAAAAACAAACGCGTCGAGCGATTCGCTCGACGCGTTTATATTATACTTAAAATCAGCTGATAGGCTCGTCGGAAACCTTTACGTCGTTTTCCCAAATGCCCGACTCAACCTTTCCGTCGGACAGGAATAAGGTGCCCTTGCCGTTACGGCTATCGTCCCTCCATTCGCCTTCAAACCAGTCGCCGTTGCTCCAATAGAATTTACCGTGACCGCACTTTGAGCCTTCAACGTACTCGCCCTCGTACCTGTTTCCGTTGTCAAAGGTCTCTTCGCCCTTGCCGTGCCTCTTGCTGTTTTTCCATTCGCCCGTGTAATAAGTACCGCATGCAAAGTAATAAGTACCGAAGCCTTCGTGATTGGAATCCTTCCACTCGCCCTCGTATACGTCGCCGTTGTTCCAACGGTATACGCCGTGACCTGTTCTTGCGCCTTCTACCCAGTCGCCCTCGTATGTTCCGTTTTCGTAGGTAATCTTTCCCTTGCCGTGCTTCTTGCCGTTTGCATAGTCACCAACGTAAACAATGCCGTTTGGCAGAGTTAAGGTGCCCTTGCCGTGCATTTTAGCGTCCAGCCACTCGCCCTCGTAAGAGGAGCCGTCGTT